>JAIXOY010000095.1 GCA_027486525.1 Pseudomonadota bacterium | reverse complement strand
GGGCCTCAACCGAGATGCGCAAAAAGTCGGCCATCTCTTCAGTGAATGAGCCGTACTTAACAAGGTCCTTATAGTCGAGACGTTTGTCCGGGAACTTACGAATTGTGATACAGCAGCCGTCAATCGCACACGGGGGAATGATCGCGTGCACCCGTGATCCATCGGCCAATCGTGCATCCACGTAGGGTGTCTTCTCATCGATACGACGGCCAATGGGTGCCACGATTCGCTCAATAACATTTCGGACTTGTTGGTCGTTCGTGAATATAACTTCAGACCGCTTCACCTTACCGCTCTGCTCGTAGTAGATCTTACGTGGACCAACCACCATGATTTCCGTGATTGTTTTGTCCGCCAGCATATCCTCGAGGGGCCCCAGTGCCAGCGCCTCATCAAGAATTTCTTTCACAATTTTGTTCATTTCTTCGCGCGACTTAAGAACAGTCTTGGTGTCTTCTTTGCTTAAAAGATCGACGACCATTTTTTTTGTTTGTTCGCGCAAAATGATCTTTGCTCGCGGATCATTGTCGTCTTGCTTTTTCAGATCCATTTCTTCGACAAGTGAGCGGTGGATTCTAGCCTTAAGGTCAGTCCATTGATCTTTTGATTTTTTATCATCAAGACCGGCATCGCCCGTCGTGCTTGGCTTTTTTCCAGCATCTTGCGGCTTCATCAGTTTCGCCAAAGTTGGCAAAACGTTCTTTTGCAAAATTTTTCGGCTTAGATCAATCACTCCCGCTGCGAACGGTGCATTTTTTGCCACGCTCACCACAGGTGTTGAGCGCGTGAGCGCAGCGGTGCAGTTTTGATCATCCCGTGGTATGACAGCGAACACAGTCTTGCCGAGCTGCTTTCCGATGATGTCTGGTGACACAGGGTGACCGTTCACAAACTGGTTCACGATAACTTGCACCATGTCTTTAGGAAAGAGCATCGTAGTCAGATCTGTGTTCATTCTTTTTGCTTGGTTCACGGCGAGCACATCGGGAGTGACGACAAGAAGAATGAGGGTTGAAAACTCGAGGCCTTTCAAAGCAAGCGGAGTTAACTCACTACCCGCATCGATGATGGTTAGTGGATGAATATTCGTCACGGCCTTGAGTGTTTTCCCCAATGCATCTTCATTAATCTGCCCAGCGATGGTGGCTTCTGTAGGCATGCCAATATAAGCGATGCCACCCTTGTGCTCTGCTGTGAAGAGAGACAAGGTTTTGGGATCGATCGCTCCACTAAAATCAGCAAGGTCCTTGAGACTTTTCTTTGAACGAAGACCCGTAATTAAATTCTGATCCCCGCAGGCCTTTTGGTCGAAGTCGAGCAGCAAGACTTTCTGACGAGTCTCCCCGGCCCAAGCCAATGCTAGGTTAGCAGCGATCTGGGATTTCCCCACCCCGCCTTTACCACCAATGATGCTAATAATATGACCTGACATTCTGTCCCTTTTCCTTACTGAGACCTGCGACGGAACTTCTTGCGAATTTCTTCCGTGCCCGTCGTGGCAGACTCGATGATCTCCGGAGTGAGAAACATTACGTACTGGTTGCGTGAAATCTGATGATTCTTAGATCGTAAAATTCTAAACAGCGCGGGCGGTGGAGAATCAGCGCTGGAAGGCGAAGGATCGTCCTTGTCATAGGCAGTCGTCGATTGGTTTTGCACAATCCCGCCGATCGCCGCTGACTCTTTGCTCTTGATCACAACGGTTGTTTTGATATTATTCCTGGTCGTTGATGGTGTGCCGCTTGTCGAGACAGATGCCCGTAAATTCACTCCGATCCCGATGCCCATTTCAACTTTTTCTTGTTCTAGGATTTTTGGCGTAACTTCCATCTTGAAGCCCACGCTTGCGGTGCTCGCCCGTGTGAAATCACCGGTACCGATTGCGTACGGAATCTCCGTATCCTTATCAATCGTCGCCGTCTCTTTGTCTTTGGTGACAACCATTCCAGATTGCACAACGCGTGCATAGCCAGCGGAGCGTGCTGAATTTAGTTTAGGAAACAGATTTGAAATAGTTGCTGCGAGTGTCGTCCCGGTGCTGCGCGCGCCACCATCGGCATCTTGCCCCAAAGAAATTGAACCACCTTCTTCATTGATAAGTGGTGCCCACTTGAAGCCAAAGATGCGGGAATAATCTTTCGATAGTTCTACGAACTGCGATGTGATTTTTACTTGCTTAGGTGGTGGAGGCGGATCTTTCTTCTCGTTCACCGAAATGAAATCAAGAATATCGTCCCGCTTGACGGACAAGAGACCCTTGGGATCAAGACCGATCCGATCTGGCAGATAAGCTGAGGCGATGGCGACGGCGAGACTCTTCTTATCGTTGGAAGACACGACACCTTCTAGCCAAAACACACGATTCACCACGCGAACGGTCACATCCTTGAGCTGGTTTTTTGCTAGTTCGTCCATCATCTTCCGCGCGATCACGCGCTGAGTTTGGGGAGAAATCTGAACGAGACGAAGAACATCCGTATACGTCTCGAGGACCGTATTCACTCGCGTGATATCCGCCGGCACGACGATCTCACCGCCAACGTAAACTTTACCGCCGCGAATGCCGATCTCGAGGCCCTCAACATCACCGATGAGTTCGCGCAGTTCAGAAACGACCTGCGATTTACCACTGGCGGTCACCGTTACAATGTAACGAAGCCGAATATCACCGACGTTGTCTCGAATTGTGACGTTAGTTCTCCCCGGCTTAATTCCCTTGAAGGTCACTTCTTTTTTCTGAGGGACGACAACGAGATTAAGGATCTGTTCGTTGCCGATATCGATCTTAGTGCTGAAATCGAACTCAATCTTCACGACTTCATCAATACCCACGGCGACTTCGAGTTCGCGATCCTGGGTAGCATCATCGGGTGTCGCGGCCGTAGCTGCGGCCGTCGGCGCGGGTGTCTGCGACCATGCCACTGGCATGAAAAGAAGACTCGAAAGGAGTAAGGAAAGCCTAACGCCCACCCTGCCCTCCTGATCTTGCTTTATCCTTAGCGAGCTGATCCGCGAAATAGGCCTTGGCTTCCGCTGCGTCTTCACCAAGAACGTCATAGAGGCGCGTGCCCGTGATCCGTTCCATGGTTTTGTCATCATTGTTTCTTAGGGTGAGATGAATGCCGCCACCCGAAGAAATAATGAAAATCATTTTTTGAACTTCATACGGATCAAGCTCGAGCGTCACTGAGTTGAAGTTTACGTACTTGTTAAGTTTCATCTCACGAGATTCCGTTTCCGATGTTTGCAAGTTCACGATGGGAATACTGTTCGTTACATAGAGACCTGTCGAAAGAACGAGTACGTCCTGCAAAACAGTTTTTACTTTGATGCGTTCTTTTTTGCCACCGGCATAGTCGATGGTTGCCAAGACGTCCACGCGGTCCCCCGGCTTTATCAACTTGGAGACCGCAGTCGTTTCTTCAACTCGCACCGAGAGAGCGCGCTTGCCTACGGCAATCTGCCGAGAGAGGCCTGACTGTGCGCCTGGGTATGTGATTCGCGGACGTGTGATCTGTTCACCTGCTTTGATGGGTGTCGCGGCGATGGTGTTGTAGAGCTCTTCGATCTTCTTGAAATGCCCAGGCATCTGGAATTTCTTTGGAATGTTTTCGATTTTAAGTTTGCGATCATCGATGAGCTCAAGCTCTTTGATATCGACCTTCGCAACGACGAGTGGCGATGGGTTGCCATACTCTTCGACGAATTGCGCTTCCCGCCCTTCAAGAAAGGAGTAGACCATGAACATCGCAATACCAGCGATGACCAAACTAAGTGTGAAGGCGCGACTGTTCATCGGTTCATCCTTAAACGCGTGAAAGACCTCTATTCAACATGATAGCATGATTCTGCGCAGAGCGAGGGGGGAAGGGTTTACCTTACCGAATCCAGCAACTACTCGTTAGAATGACCGGATCAATGTCTTGGTTCGAAGGAAGTTCCAAGAATTCACCATTCAACTTACTCATCGTGGCCCCACAGAGACCATAGACGGTACCGACCCGAATAAATTGTGTTGTTACAGAGTCATAGGGCTGATCACACTTATCGTCGGCCGCAGGGGCAAACGGAAGATTCAATTTATAGCACGGTAAGAAAGGCGTCTTACCATCGAGATAATCCGCCCAGCCGATGAAAGTATGACCAAACAAAGTCCACTCATCATTGAACAAAGTTGACCCGTTTCGTTGGGGTTTAGAGATTTGCGAATTATTTTGCAAGCGATAGTAGAAGTAGGAACGGGTCACTTTCTGCTGATTGATAGAACCATGGATGGCATCGCCGAGACTCACCACCACAGTGTACATCATCAGCATGAACGGAAGAAAGATGATGAACTCAACGAGTGCTTGGCCCCGCTGAGTTTTACTAGCAGCCATTGTCGAAGACCGTGTAGTCATCCTGGCCTCCACAAGCAGTTGCATTTCCCTTTACTCCCAGTGAGATGGCTTTGCACGTGCGCTGCCAACACTCCGCTCTCACCGGCTCTTTCCCGAGGTAAGATTCCGAGACGAGTGTGCCCTTCGTGTCTCCCGCGATGGCGCGAAAAAAAGAAAGCGGGCGTTCAAAAACAGCGTAAGCTCCCACGAACAGGGCCTGCTCATTGTTCGTCACTGTCGAGTAACTATTGATGTGGAAACCTACGTCTGAGCTTCCACCGGCCAATACGCCACCCGAGGGAATTCCCAACGCATCCATCTTAAAACGACGGAAGGTCGTCAGCGCATCGGCCGCTGCTACGCCTTCCGAGAAGGCAGGATCGCCGGCGCCACTATCTACGGTTAAATAGGTGCGACTCGCCATGAAGGTGGCGTAGTGAACTAAGTAACCCACAGAATAGTTCACGGATATATTCACAAACAAGAAGATGATTCCCAGTCCAAACATTAACGTGAGAATAAATTCAACCGTTGATTGGCCACTCTCTTTGATTTTATCCATTAGGGTGGCGCACCGTATGGATCGACGGGACCGATGAAATGAGTCGAATTTTCTGTTGAGTTGTAGTAGGAGGGATGGAACGCGTTGGGATAAGTTATCGTCGAAAAGGGCTCACGTCCTTGCGAAGCAAAACGATAGTTCCATTCCATCTCGTTTTTCATGGCGACAGCAAACGAACCGCCCTCACCTAGCAAGGCTTTGAAGCGCGGCATATTGGTGATGGTGACAATGAGGCTGATCACCACCGCGAGCAGCAAAATATACTCCACCGTGCTCTGGCCACGGTTTCCTAAAATGTGAACATTCCGATTTCCCATCCTAACCATAACCACGCTAGTAAAATGACAGGGGCGAAGGAAAATTTCGTCCCGAAACACTCTTTGATTCCTCTAATGTAGCCTGATTTCATGTAGGCCACAATTTTTTCATGATTGCGCCCGATGTTAGTCAGCAGCAAAAACCCACCGATAAGGATAGTCGAGAGCAGCAAGAGCACAAGCGCGCGCGCCTGTAGCGTCACCGGAATCAGTAGAAAAAACGAGAAGAGAAATTTGGAATCGCCACCACCCATGATCTTCAGCAAAAACAGCACAAATCCCACAGCAAGAAAAACTGCGGAATAGAGAAACGTGCTAAGGGCCAGTGGGTAATGCTCCGGCCAAACGAACAGAAGCATCGCGAAACACCCAAGATTTAGCAAGCTCCAGGAGTTAGGAATCTTCTGCGTTCGAATATCGCCCCAGGCGACGGCAAGAAGCTCGAGGACCAGGAACCAATACATGGTCCAGGGGATCACTACTTGAACCCGTTTTTGTAACCATTGAAAAAACACTCCGTAGGGCACATTCCCACGCTCAGGTTACGAGAAAGCACATGGCCGAGGTTACCAACCGAGTCTCTAAAAAATGAATTGAATCTTGTGACGATCCTGGCCGCAATGAGGACCATGAAGACAAGTACAAATAGGTACTCGACGGCTGCTTGACCTTTGGATTTCGTTTTCACGATTCCATCGTAAGCTGCCGCCGGAAAGGCGTCAAACTGACAGTTGTGTTAACTACTCGATGTTCTCTAGGATAGTATCGGCTTTGTTGAACACTTTGTTCACCATGCCGTCTTCTCCGACGAGACGAGAGTTAATCACGTCCTTAAATTTGAAAATCACGAAAGCCACAACCGCTACTAGGAGAATATACTCCGTAGACGTTTGCCCACTTTCATCCTGCAAAAACGCAGTGATTTTACTCTTCATACATTCTCCCCCTGCACTAGGTTCAGAGACTTATCGTCCTCACCATGCAGAAACTTTAAGGAATTTAACTTAAACCTAGACTCTCATTATACCGCAATGCGTCACGCGAAGCAACAAGCCTAAACCATTGAAATTGCCTTGATTTGCCTTAGACAGGAAAAAGCTTTCCATGGCCCCCCATCTTCGACCGCGATAGAATAAGGGCTGGGTTCCGGGTGGATATTAAAGTTTCGCCCCTACGATTCAGTTATCGGGAGCAGTCCCTGGTCACGGTGTGCAAGCTCGCCTGATCTGCAAAGATCAGATTGTGAGAAGCCTAAAGTGATTACTAACAGCGCCCACCTAAGTTTTTAGGGGCGCGAAACGAATCAACGTCCATCCGGACCCTTCTTCTCTCTTAATCACTCTAAATTTTGTAAGAAAGTTGACGTGTCGTGACGCGACGATGATCATTAAAACTATGATCACAACACAATCTGATAAATACGATAACGCCTGGATTGAGTCTCTTGCCCTTGAGGAGATCAATATGGAGGAATCCGGTTACATACGGTTCACAGACGCTGCAGATCCTGCGCGGGTTCTCGAAGAATCATCCATCGCATTCTTGAATAAAATCAAAGATCGTTTTGAGTTCTATGTGGCGCTGTTCAATCAGTATCGCGTGAATCGCGATCAAGGCCGCATGATCAAAGTCTTCCGAATTTCAAACACCATCAATGACTTCATGCTTTTCCGCAACACGCTGAAACTGATCGTCGCTCGTCGTGGCGCTGACGTTATCAGTGTTGGCTTTCTGTCGAACAGCGGCGGCCTCTTCGCTCCACGCGTTCCAGGGGAACAAGCGGTTGGCATGCCATCAATTCATGAGATCAAAGCCCACGTCGGTCCTTTCAATCATGTGACTTGGCGCTACCAGGGTGAAGAAGTGGATGTAGAAGCGATCGTTCGTTTTTACTTAGCTGAATTTATCCGTAACTCAGCTCGCTAATCTTTTTTTTGTAGCTTTCAGCGACTCTTCAACCGTCGGCATCCGCAGCGAGAAGAATTCTTCGGCATTTTTTGTGTCCATGCGAAAGTTATACTTTTCGAGAGCTTTGCTTCTGTACTGAGAATCATCCAAGGGCAGTGGCCATTGAGCACGCACCACAAGATTCTCATCCTTGCCGAAGACCTGACAGTAGAGACGAGCAAAGTCGTAACGACTCATGATGTCTTTCGACGTTATCTGGAAGAGACGATTCGTCACATTCTTCTCAATTCCTAGCTTAATAAGCTTCGCCAAAATATGCACATCGAGATGACCGTGGAGAACAGTGTCATCGATGCCAACTTGTTGCCCTTGGGCCAGTGCTGTCTCAATCGGTTCAAACCAATTGCGACGTGTGGGATGGAAGGCGCGGCCATACAGAGGGCAAGAACGGAAAATGATGTAATTGAGACATGATTTCTGCACGTAGAACTCACTGGAAGCAAGGCTGCTACCATAGCTTGTGCCGGGAAATGGTGTATCACTCTCGTGATACACAATGTCTTCTCCACTCAAGACGAAACTCGAAGAAATAAAGATAAACTTTGAACCGACGCGCTCAGCCGATGAACAGACATTGGTGAGACCGGCCGAGTTAAGGGCATCCGCAAGTTTTGGATTCGCATGGCAGGCACTGAGGGAAGACATTCCACCTGCGTAGATGGTGATGTGTGGTCTAAAGAGCGCTACCAGACGTTGAACAGTATCTTTCTTTAAAACGTCGCACCTGACCGTCAACATTCCGGGAACTCTCACGGGTGTCGTATTGTACGTGCCCACAATGCGATAGTCCTGACCGAGGGCCTCTACAAGGTTTGAACCTAGGAATGAGCTTACTCCGAAGATAAGAACGGTCTTACGCATGAAATGATTGTAGCAAATAAAATAGAAAAAGGTGGCCCCATTCAGGGGTTCCTTACGCTAGAATCGTCAACGCTGATGGAAAATTCGAGCGATATCACTTGGTCAGTTATAGAGCGCCTTCTTAGCGGTGACGCTAATCCGCACCCACAGAGTTCGATCTGGGTTCCTCAACCTGAGTTTTGTACTCACTCACAAAATGTCCTGCGTTCGTTGAATGCACATCAGCTAGATGTTTGGCATACATTCCGCCCTGCAGTGCTTGCGTTTGAAAGAGCTAGGATCACCACTTACCTCGCCCAGTCTGCCGGACCTTATGACTTAGCAATTTGTGTTCCTACACGGCAGAGAATTGAAAGTTTAGCGCTCCTCGCTCACGCCTGGCTCAATTTAAAACCAAACGGACGACTCCTCTTCGCCTGCTCCAATGATCAAGGGGCCCGAGGATATCTCTCTTACTTAAAAGAAGTTTTTCCCGAGCTAGAAGCCGAAAGTAAGAGCAAATGTCGCTATGCCATTTTGCAAACTTCGCACATCACGCATCCCGATATCCTAAAAAGCTGGGTCCAGGCCGCTTCTCCACAAAAAATTCCTGGCTGTGAACTCGTGGGTGTTCCTGGAATCTTCGGCTGGAACAAAGTTGATCGTGGTTCTGAACTGCTCATGGAGGTTGTTCCTCCACTGAAAGGTTCGGGCGCTGATCTTGGGAGTGGCTATGGCTATCTGTCTCATGCCGTGCTCACACGCTCACCTGAAGTCACCAACATTCATCTTATTGAAGCCGAGGCACGCGCTCTTGATTGCGCCCGCCTCAATCTCAAAGATTTTACTGATCGATGCCATTTCCATTGGCAGGACGTAACCAAAGAATCCACTCCTCAACAACTCGACTGGGTTGTCATGAATCCCCCTTTCCATGAAGGGCAGTCGACAAATTCTCAATTGGGGCAATTCTTTATTGATGTCGCGGCCCGGGCGCTCAAGCCTGGTGGAGATCTGTACTTAGTTGCAAATAAGTTTTTAGCTTACGAAGATATCCTCGATCGACACTTCAAATCTAAGACTCGTCTCATTGAAAAAGATGGCTTCAAGGTGATCCATGCCCAGCGCTAAACGCTTTGCTCGCATCGATCAGCTCATCGCGAGCTTAGGATACGGCAGTCGTCGGGACGTGGAAGGATTCATCAGACAAGGGCGTGTACAAGTCGCAGGGATAAGTAAATTCTCAAGTGATGTAAGAATTGATCCGGCTTTGATTAGCTTTGATGGTGAACCACTGGATCACCCCAACGGAATTCTTGTTTTGCTCAATAAGCCTGTGGGATATGTGTGCAGTCACAACGAAGAAGAAGGCCAAACCGTTTACGAACTGCTTCCTGAAAGATGGCGGAAACGTGAACCAAAAGTCGTGACTGTTGGACGGTTGGACAAAGACACAAGTGGACTTCTCCTACTCACCGATCAGCACGATCTTGTTCATCGGCTGACTTCGCCCAAGCACCATGTAGATAAAATTTACGAGGCCGACCTCGATCGTCCTCTTTCTCCTGAAGCCATCGACATTTTCAAAGCGGGGACCTTGGTTCTAAAAGGTGAAACCAAGCCCTGCTTACCGGCGCACCTAGAAATCATCTCCGAGAGGAAAGCTCGCATCACACTCCAAGAAGGTCGCTATCATCAAGTGCGACGAATGTTTTCAGCCATTGGAAATCATGTAGTGGTTTTACAGAGAGTGCAGTTCGGACATTTTGACTTAGCAGGTGTGGCAGAAGGCCAATACAAGCACCTCTCCATCGATTCTTTCACTACGCAGAAATAGAAAAAGGTGGCCCCATTCGGGGCCACCTTGCGTGGGTGTGACTTACGATAACAGCTTCAGGGCAAACTGCGGGGCGTTGTTCGCTTGAGCAAGGACTGAAACAGATGCTTGGTTCAAGATATTATTCTTGGCCATATCTGCAGTCTCTGCCGCTACGTCAACATCTCTAATACGTGAATTGGCCGCACTAAAGTTCTCATCTGTAACCGCCAAGTTGGTACTTGTCGACTGCAGGCGGTTCTGAAGAGCACCGAGGTTCGCTCGGACTCCGTTAACCCGTGTGAGTGCGCTATCCAATCTTTCAAGAGTGAGCTGAGCTCCCTCTTTACCGGCAATCGTCTCGCCAATGAGACCGAGTGATTCGATTGTGGCATCTGTTGAGGTCGAGTCGTATTTGATGCGATCTTGAGTTGGGTCATTATGAATCCCAACTTGGATCTCAACCAATCCGCCTGTTCCATCAAGCAATTTCTTTCCGTTGAACTCTGAGCCCTTAGAGATACGGTTGATCTCATCTTTGAGCTGTTGAAATTCAATGTCTGAAAAGCCACGTTCTGTATCTCCCACGGTGTCAGAGGCAGCTTGAACTGCCAATTCACGTAAGCGGACAATAATGTTGGAGATTTCAGACAAACCGCCTTCGGCTGTTTGGATGAGCGAAATGCCGTCATCTGAATTCCTCCTTGCTTGGCGAAGCCCTCGGATATGACCTTTCAGTTTTTCACTGATCGCCAATCCTGCCGCATCATCCGCGGCGCGGGTTATCCGCTCCCCTGAAGATAATTTCCTCAGGTTATTGTCTAAGTTCAGTTTATTAATTCCCAAATTACGTTGAGCAGCTAAGCTCGATACGTTTGTATTTATTCTTAAACCCATAGTCAGGCTCCATTGTTAAATGTCATACGTACCTCCTTGTACTAACGGGACCATACTAGTCGCCGTGTGGTTAATATGGGCAGTATTGCCCCTAACATCTGCATCTCTTCAGTCACACCCACTTCAGAGTAACTGCAGGGTTTGGTCATCGAACTCGATCAGATCTCTCTCAGTCTCTAGCCTTGTGCAGTGGCGTTGATAAGCCCAAGTGCAGAAGTAGTAGACTGGTTAGCCTGAGCAAGTACTGAAGTACCGGCCTGCATCAGAATGTTCGTACGAGTCAATTCAGCAGTTGCAGAAGCTACGTCAGCATCACGTACACGTGAGTTTGCTGCCGACAAGTTCTCTGAACTTACCTGAATGTTATTCACTGTCGACTGGAGGCGGTTTTGAAGCGCACCAAAGTCTGCACGGATACCAGAAACCGTTTGAATAGCTTGGTCGATCGCTGCCAATGAGTTTTGCGCAGAGATTTTGTCTGATACCGAAGCCAAGTTAAGGCCCAAAGCCGCAACGTTTACGTCAGCGCTTGAAGCATCAAAGGTCAATCGGTCAGCTAAGGGGTCATTTCGTGTACCGATCTGGATATCAAAGACTGAACCAGTACCATTCAAAAGAGGAACGCGGTTAAACTCAGTTGAGTTAGCGATACGATCTACTTCAGAGAGCAACTGTTCAAATTCCACGTTCAAGAACTTACGTTCTGTCGGCCCGATGGTGTCAGAAGCTGCTTGCACTGACAATTCGCGGAGTCGGATCATGATGTTTGATACTTCAGACATTGCACCTTCAGCGATTTGCACCAAAGAAATACCGTCTTGCGCGTTTCGTTCCGCTTGGCCTAAGCCGCGGATCTGCGCTTTCAAGTTTTCTGAGATGGCCAAGCCGGCGGCGTCGTCACCAGCGC
This sequence comes from Pseudomonadota bacterium, assembly GCA_027486525.1. Classification (GTDB taxonomy): domain Bacteria; phylum Bdellovibrionota; class Bacteriovoracia; order Bacteriovoracales; family Bacteriovoracaceae; genus UBA6144. Next base: position 617 of record JAIXOY010000095.1, on the reverse strand, counting down.
GGTTAATCCGCTGACCAGATGACAATTGCTCGAGAACTTTTTGTTGTGCCAGACGAGTCTGACCCAAGTTCCTTTGAGCGTTGAGAGACGAGACGTTCGTGTTAATCCTTAAACCCATAAATCCTCCTTGAATTCGGGTTCATGCAACCATCATGGTGCAAGGGTGGTATGGCCACCTCCATGCCTAACTTTTCGACACACCTCAAAAGAACTTGAGCCGAAACTGTAAAATAGTTTTACAAGGCCGAATGGTCGCCTTAGCATCGCTCTTAACAGAGGTGGGAACGTGTCAACGAAAAGCTATGAATACGCACGCTTAGATGCCTTTCCCGAGCTGACTGATCAGACGAATTCACTGATTGAGGAAGCTTTTGCCTACCAAAAAAATTTCAAATTTTCTGTCGATTTTGCACCCCTGGCAGGTCCGCAGCATGCACATCAACGTCACATCCTTATAGATCCTGCTTCTTCGACTGTTGTTGCTCATGTGGGAACACGTCTCAAGAACTTTGTGTGGCAGGGAGAAACAATACCTGTGGTGATGCTGGGTGGGATTGCGGTGTCAGAGGCAGAAAGAGGCCAAGGACTCTTTCAACTGCTCTTCGAACGTGTGCTTT
>JAIXOY010000075.1 GCA_027486525.1 Pseudomonadota bacterium | reverse complement strand
TGCAGGGACTTTGGACAAATAAAATCCACTGACCTACAGTGCGTTTTCGATGGAAACCACACTCTCAAAACCCGCTAAACGCGTAGCTTTACACACCCTGGGTTGCCGTCTGAATTTTTCCGAAACGGGCTCCATCGCCCAAGGTTTCGTGGATCGTGGCTATGAGATCGTCGAATTAGGCCAGCCGGCCGATCTGGTGTTCCTGAACACCTGCACGGTCACTGATGGCGCCGACAGTTCCTGTCGCAACCTGATTCGCAAAGCACAGACGTCAGCTCCTGAAGCCAAGATCGTGGTCGCTGGTTGTTACGCTCAAATGGAAGCGGATAAAATCAGCAAAATGGATGGCGTCGACCTCATCCTCGGCACCTCAGAAAAATACCGCGTGTTTGATCATCTCGATGGCCTGGCAGAATCTGGTGAAAACGAAGACGACGTCATCATCCGCATCGAGAAATCCAACGAGTTCTGGGGCGCTTCAACAACGCTCGTGGACTCGCACACCCGCGCGTTTTTAAAAATTCAAGATGGCTGTAACTACATCTGCAGCTTCTGCATCATTCCCTTCGCGCGCGGCCGTTCCCGCACGCTGGCCGTGGCCGATGTTTTGAGCGAAGCCAAGAAACTCACCGCACAAGGGTTTAAAGAGATCGTGCTGACCGGCGTGAACGTGGGTGAGTACGAGTCAACTTCGGGAGAAACACTCTCGGAGCTTTGCAAGCAGCTGGTGGATCTGCCAGGTCTCGAGCGTTTACGCTTGGGATCGGTTGAGCCGAATACCCTCAATGAAGAGCTCGTCCGCGTGCTCAAAGATTCTGGGAAGTACCAGGATCATTTTCACATCCCACTGCAAAGTGGCAGCGACGGCGTGCTGAAAGGGATGCGTCGCAAGTACGACGTCGCACGCTATAAAGAAGTCTTAGCGATGGTGAAAGGATATTTCCCGCAAGCCGCGATCGGCGCTGATGTGATTGCAGGCTTTCCGGGTGAGTCTGAGAAGCAGTTCCTTGAAACGTTCAATCTCTTGCGTGAGCAACCGATCACTCACTTCCACGTCTTCCCGTTTTCCAAGCGTCAAAACACCACGGCGGCCAAGCAGCCGGAGCAAGTGGCCAGCGCTGAGAAAAAACGTCGGGTGCGCGACTTGATCCGACTGGGTGATGCGAAGTTGGACGTTTTTGCTCGCGAGCTTGCGGGGACTCGAACTCAAGTGCTCTTCGAATCTCAGAAAGATGGCCAATGGGAAGGCTACACGCCGCACTTCGTGAAAGTGCGGATGCGCTCGAGTGAGAATCTCACGAATCAAATTCGCCCGGTGCTGCTGATGGCGTGGAACGGAACCCATCTCGAAGCCTTGCCCAGCTAGCTCGCCTTTTTTAATTTCTTGATTTGCTGATAGGCGCCCTGCAGTCGATTGAACTGACTTTTCACCACACTCTGCGCCCAGGCCGGAAGGTGCTCGAGTTCTTTGACGATCTGGGTCTGTGGAACGGTCGTCAGAGTCACAAGCGTTTTCGCCCGCGCGGAGTAGAAGCGAAACTGGCCATCGACCGGAGCCCAGTTTCCGAGGAAATCTCCAGGAGCGAGAAGGTCCAGCACGAGTTCAGAGCCATCCGGGAATTCTTTGAGAATTTCGATGGTGCCTTCATGCAAGATGAAACCATCGCTGCCACGCTCACCTTCACGGAAAAGAAACGAGCCGGCTTCAAAGCGGATCTGACCGGTCTTCGCTTGCACCACCGGGGCGGCTGGGCCACCCGCGAGACTACGAACGCGTTCAATCAACTCGTAGCTTTGGCAAGGTTTGGCCAGTCGATAGAGATTTTTGATTTCGCGCAGTTCCTGCGGAAGTCCATCGAGGTGACCACTGTAAAGAAGGATGGGGGTCGCGCTCTTGACGGTGCGACGAAATTCTTTGACGAAGGTCGCCCCGTCCATCTTGGGCATCTTGAAGTCGCAGATCACGACGTCGAACTTCTGGTTCTTCGCCTTGAAGAGTCCTTCGGCACCATCTTTCGCCGTGAGGAAGAGAAACTCCTTCGCATCGAAGAGCGAGTGCGCTACTTCGAGCAGTTCTACACTGTCGTCGATCATGAGTACGGTTTTACGATTCGGAGTCATAGTTTTGCACCTCAGTTGCAGGTGATTTTTCGGCAGTAATCGCCAATAAATTGAATGTTAGAAATTGCTTAACAGGTCGATGGTGCCGGGATTGCATCTACACCAGAGAGTCTTGTGAACGCGCTTTTAACATCCCGTGAACACGTGGTGCTAAAGCGACAGGTGTCTAAATTTTAGACGGAGCTGTGCATGTTTGTTCGTGGAATTTTATTGATGGCACTCTTGCTCGTCACGGCCTGTGGCCAGGGAAAGAAAAGCGACGGAACCTCGCAGATGATCCAGCGGGGTCAACTCGCCGAGGGTGCTGATCCTTTCGTGGGTGAGCAAACGCTGGCGTGCACGTCACTTGACGGCCAGTGTCCGCAGTCGATTGGCCGCTTGCTGACAGTCTTTCCTGACAAGAGCTACTCAAGCTGCACGGGTTTCTTAGTCACTCCGCAGATCATCATGACGAACTCCCATTGCATCGCTGGCATGACGTCAGAAGATTACTGCGCGCAAACGCGTTTCATCGTCCGCACGGGGAAGGGGATGAAAGCGAAGGCGCTTCGCTGCAGCGAAGTCTTGCAAGTGAATCCTCTGTCTGAAGAAGAGACTCACAATGACAACGACTACGCCTTCGTTAAACTCAGTGTGCCGTCTGATATCAGGCCACTGGTGATCGATGCCCAGGCAGGGGTGAGTGAGAATCAGACCTACTCTGTGTGGTCGATCGACGCGCGCGATGGCGGCATGGGTCGGGTGGTACGCCGTGATTGCGAGGCCATTCAACGCTCGCTGGTATTGCCGCATTTTGAAGACCAGTTTTCATCGATCATTTCGTTGAATGATTGTCCGATCATTCCCGGTAACTCAGGATCACCGATCCTTGATTCAGCTGGGCATGCCGTGGCGATTGCGTACGCGGGCAACGATCAAAAAACCGCTGATGAACACCCTGTCTTAAACGGTCGTCGTGTCGCTCTGGGTGTTAACTTCACTTGTGTGGACTTCCCAGGACTAGCTGCTTTCACCGGGGAGAGCTGTAAGCGCATGGACGTTCGCGGCGCTGGTCGTCGCATGCAAAACGTCGTGTCGCAAAAACTCGCCGAAGCGCTCGAGCAACAGATCGCCACGTGGATCTTGAGTGCAGATCAAAATTTGCGCGACCGCTTTGAGTGGAAAGCGGAATCCATGGGACAAGACACGTGGTCACCGGTGCCGGCCTGTGCGAAAGGTGAGGGAGAGCTGACGATGAGCATGGAACTTCCGCTCTGGGGCATCAAGTCTCTGGCCGATGAAAATTTGCGGCCTAAGCCAACTTTAAAAAAAGACAGTGAATCCACGGTGCGCTTGCTCGCGTGGCCGGGAGAGACGGAAAATGATCCCTGGGTCTTCTCTCTCGAAGGAGATGATGAACTCAACGCCATAACTGCTGAGATTCCGGTTTGCTCGGCTCGTTGACAGTCAAAGCCTGTTGATGGGAGTTTAGGGACTCAAGGAGTTCCTATGCGCACATTTGTTTTGATGTTCATTTCTTTGTCTCTTCCTGCTTTTGCTTGTCCGGATTTGACGGGCAGCTACGCCAAATGCGTTCCACAAAATAACCGTTTTGAAACGGCGAACGAAGTGACGATGTCGCAGCTCGAGACTTCAGGCATCACTCACTACAAGATGAAGTTTGTCAGAGATAACGGCACGAAAATGGCGGTGGATATGATTGCCGATGGTCAGCCTTACACGACCACGCAGGTTGTGCGCTTTCCTCCCGCGCGCATCACCACCACAACCACTTCTGTTTGCATCGGAGACGTGCTCCGAGTGGATGCGGTGATGCTGATGAATGGTCAGCCCATGGGTCACATCGTCACGGACTTGCGCAAAGACGGCGACTTGCTCATGCAGGACATCTCCGGAAACGTCCTGGATCAAAATTTTACGGAAACGGTGATTTGCGAGTAAAAAAAAGCCGCTGTCTTCAGCGGCTTTTTTTTGTTCTTCAGAAGTAGTCTTTGCGGAACTTGATCTGCTGGCGATCAGGGCCGTAGGCCGCGATGCCCACCGGGATCTTCAATTCAGTTTCGATCAAATTGATGTAGGCCTGGAGTTCAGTCGAGAGCTTGTCTGAAGCAAAATCGTCTTTGAAAGGTTTCAAATCGCGGTAGACGGGTTCCACGCGGGCGAGGTCCATGCCTGGGCGAGCCGTGGTGAACACTTTGCCATCAACCTTGTAGCCTTCGCAGACTTTCAACACATCCATGCCTGAGAGAATATCGAGTTTCGTGAGAGCGATGGACGTGAGGGATGAACACTGAATGGCATAGCGAAGTGCCGGAAGATCCAACCAGCCGCAGCGACGGATACGACCGGTGGTGGCACCGACTTCGTTGCCGGTTTTCTGAATGTACTGTCCGACTTCATCGAACAACTCAGTCGGGAAGGGCCCCTCACCCACGCGCGTAGTGTAGGCCTTGGTGATGCCCAAGATTTCGTCCACGCGACCATTCAAGGTGCCCGCACCCGTGTGAATACCGGCGGCCGTGGTGTTCGATGAGGTGACGTAAGGATAGGTTCCGTAATCGACGTCAAGCAACGTTCCTTGTGCGCCTTCGTAGAGAACTTTCTTTCCACGCGCGAGAGCATCTTGCAAAATGCCGAACGCATCACCGACGAATTCCTTCATGGATTGACCGAGAGTCCAGAGACGCTCTGTTTCTTCTGCAACCGTAGGAGCTTTGATGTTGTAGCGTTTCTCCAGCAAGAAAATCTTTTCGTCGGCCGTCTCTGAGAGCCGCTTGAAAAGTTGGTCTTTGTTTAAAAGATCACGCACACGCAAACCGCGGCGACCGATCTTATCTTCATAAGACGGGCCGATGCCTTTGCCAGTCGTGCCGATCTTCACGGCGCCCTGGCCTTCGCGAGCGGCGTCGATCAATTTGTGCCAGCTGGTGATGACGGCGGTGTTCTCGGAGACGAGCAGGTTCTTTCCGTTGACCGGAATGTGCTCACGGACGCGGTTCACTTCTGTCATGAAGGCTTCCGGTTCGAGCACGACACCGTGGCCCACAACTGAGAGACAGTGCGGGTGGAGGATGCCGGAAGGAACAAGATGGAGAACGATTTTTTTACCATCCACCCAGATGGTGTGGCCGGCGTTGTTGCCACCTTGGTAGCGCACGACCAGGTCGGCTTTCTGCGACAGCAAGTCCGTGATCTTCCCTTTCCCTTCGTCGCCCCATTGGGATCCGATAATGGCCAGCGTTTGCATGGTGGTCTCGCTTTATAAAAAATGTGGGGAATTACGTGGGGAGTATAGGCGTCGGGGTAGCAGCTGGAAAGGCTGGAAACAGAAAACCCCAGACAACGCAGCGCGCTGCCCGGGGTTGAAAGGCCCTACATCTTCTGGGAGGGAAAGATGAGGGGCTTAGGCGATACTGCGGACTTCGAGCTGGCCATGAAGGGCATCGAGCACCCCTTGGAATTCGCTCAGGGTGGGCAAATTTCCGAAGTGGGTGTTCTCGTGCATGTTCATGCAGATGAAGTCGGCGACTTCGATGGGGCGAGAACGTTCCGAATCCTTACAGAACGCTCGCCAGTTGCTTTGTCCGGTTTGTCGGTAAGAGCTAAACAAACTTTCGATCAGCTCTTGGCGGTTTTTCACGCCCATACCGACGATGTTGCTGGCGGCATCTAGCTCGAGATACCACACTCGGTATTCTTGGCGGTGCTGTGGGTGCTGTTTGTTTTCCACGGCGATGGCAAGATACATGGGTCCCTCCAGTCTCTGCGGGGAAATCCATTTCCCCTGATGTGTGTGTGAAAGGGAGTGTAACGGTGGCATCCATCCTGGATCCTGAGCACTCCCTTGCTCGCATCCTGCTTATAGAAATCATACGCTTCAAAAGCCGCTCTACGAGTGTATTTTCACTTTTTTCTTCTGACGTGGAGGGCATGAAAAGTTAGATATTGTGGAGCCAAAAAAGTTTTCCACTCAACAATTCTTGTAGTTTGTTGCACTTGCCCCTACGCATCATGGGGGCAGTATGGGACCGCGTTAAAAAATATAATTCTCTCTACTATTAGAGAAGGCCACTCTTACAATCTTTCCATGTCAAAAAGTGTTCTGAAATCTTCGCTCGTGATGGCGGTCGCCACGTTTTGCTCTCGCATTCTCGGACTCGTGCGCGAACAAATCATGGCCGCGTACTTCGGCGCAGGTGGACTCACAGACGCGTTCCTCGTCGCCTATCGCATTCCAAATTTACTTCGTGATCTGTTAGCAGAAGGAGCT
>JAIXOY010000174.1 GCA_027486525.1 Pseudomonadota bacterium | reverse complement strand
ATCAACAGCTCGGACCCCGACAAATTGTGGTTTGTCATGATGAAAGGTCCGCGCTCTGTCGCTGGTCTCGTCTCATTCCAATTAAATATGAACCCCGGAGAGAAAACAACGACTTTCTCCCCGCGTGTGAGTGAGAAAGAGAAGCGTGCCTCTTCCATCTTCTGGGATTCAAAGCCTGACAACTGGGGCAGCGCACGGAAGCCGTGTTCCTGACTGAACAACTCGAACGAGCCGAAGGCATAACCCTCACATTTCAAACTCGCCTGATCGAGGCGCAAGAGCAGCATTTGCACATCTACTGGTTTCTTCTTATGAGCGTTGATCCCCCGAATCTCAAAAGCCGCTTCCTGGAGGAAGAGCTGTGGATCCAGCCCCATCGGGCCGCCCTTGTACTTGTTTAAGAGTCCCATGAGACAGCTCGATGCCAGGTATGAAGTGGTGTGCAAGAAAACCAGGTGAACGAAGTTCTGTCCGCGAATCACGTCAAAATACTCGGAGCCCGCGCCTTCACCCACGGCATACTTGCTGGTGAGCTGAACGGCTTTGAGATCTTCTGTGCGACGAGGCACCACGCCTTCGTGAATTTTTTTAGCCTTCAGCATCTCGAGCTGGGCACCGCGAACCAATTCATCCATCTCTTGGCTAAAGCGCACCATCTGCTCACGGAAACGCTGGCGGTCTAAGCCTTGCCGCCAAAAATACAGAAGCTGGTTCCGCAGCAAAGACCACTCCGCCCCCCCCATGGGGAGGCGCTGAACGGTGACGACTTTATCAGTGAGAGCAAGTAGCTGCGTGAGCCAGTCTTCCCACTCTTTCTTGGTAGGACTTGGCATGAAGAGAACGGCGGCAGGGTGAGTGTTAATCATCGCGAGTAACTGATCATTGACCTGATGGCCAACCATGGAGGGCACATCAATAAGGAGCACTTCCGAGCGCCCCTCAAGCGGTGATGTCAGAAATTCCTGGGGTGTGCTGACCTTCATATGGGGGAAGAAATCCTCCACATCAAGGTGATGCTCTTGCATGGCCGGGATGATCCGGTTCTGGGTGTCGATGATACGCATGCTTACCTTTTCGGGCGTTTAGGGCAATAAATGAGCAATTTCTGCGCCTTATCTTTTTCTTTTCAGTTTTTCCAGTACCGCACCGATAAAGACATTTATACGGGCGTCCTCGGGATGCTCGCCAGTGAGAATTTTTGGAAGATTAATGAAGAAACTTAACAACGTTTTTCACATCCCGTCCTTCACCACGGCCCAAGCGATGCTTTCGCTCGCGGTTGAAGGTGAACGTTTGAAAGTGGAAAACCAAAAGATGGCCGAGATGATGGCGCGGACCATCTTGAAGGCCCTCGACTGCAAAGATCACTATACTTTCGGGCACAGCATGCGTGTCGCTTACTTCTCATTGGTCACGGGCCGTGAGATGGGATTGTCAGACGAAGAGATGAAAGAACTAGAACTTTCGGCCATCTTCCATGACATTGGCAAGATTGGTACTCCGGATCAGGTGCTCAACAAACCGAGCCGCCTATCAGAAGAAGAATTCCAGGTCATGAAGCAGCACCCGGAACTCACTTACGAAATCCTTAAAGAGTATCCGTACTTCGAAAAAGTAGCGCTCAACGCCCGTTATCATCACGAACGCTACGATGGTCGCGGCTATCCGCTGGGGATGAAAGGCGAAGACATCCCCATGTTTGCTCGGATTATCCTCATCGCTGATACGTTTGATGCGATGACGTCGACGCGACCTTATCGCAAAGGTCTTGATTACAGCGTGGCATTTGATGAATTGGCGCAGTTCTCAGGCTCTCAGTTTGATCCCAAGTGTGTCGCGGCATTTGTCGAAGGCATGCGTAAAGAATCACTCAAGGGTGAATCTGAGTTCCACATTCCATTGCTTGATCGGAAGTTCGCAAAAAACGCTGCCTAGTTACAAAACTCAGTCTTAGCGTTGCCTGTGATTTTCTGTTTCTGCACCCATCCGCAAGCTGAGTCGGACTGGTAGACACTATCCGGAACACATTCTTTAGAACGATTCTGACTCTTGAGAGCGGTGTTGTTTTGTTGGCAAACCTTGAAGCTCGGTCCGTCGATGCAGGCCCAGTGCTTGCCTAAGCAGTTATACACCAGCCCACGACCGACATTTTCGTAATCCGGTGGAGCGAGGTAGCTGGTCGCTTCTGGTTCTTTGGTGGCGGCTTGATCGGCGCCAATCTGTTTTTCGAGATCCTTGAGAATCTGCTCCGTCATGTCGCCGCCGTCGGCAGGTTTATCGCCTCCGTCAGAAACTTGATCGGGATTCGTAGTCGTCCCCTCGCCTTCTGGAGCAGTCGTAGGAGTTGTCGCGAAAGGATCTTCACTAGGGACTCCGAGATCAACGGTACCGATCGCGGCATCTTGCGCGGCCTGTGGATCCACATCCGGAACAATCGTTCCCGCCGTGCCTTCGATCGGAGCGGACGCATCACTATCAGTGGGTACATCGGGGCCCGCATCGGGAATCATGTCAGAGGGAGGTGCGTCCACTGGTGGTGTGTCAACGACTGGCGGAGTCTCCGCCGGGACTGTGTCAGCAGGTTTCTCAGTTCCAGCAGCAGCTGCTGCTGCGTCTGCCGCCGCCTTTGCCTTAGCTGCTCTTTCCAGCGCCTTCTTACCCTTCGGTGGCTTCTTCACCTCCACAGCTTGCGGAGGAGCTTCTTCCGTCGGCATAAATGTGTCGTAGGCAAAATACAATCCACCCACGAGGAGCACTGCGCGGATGATTTTTTTTCTTTTCTCTTCGGCGGAATTCGCAACGGGAACTTTGATGTTCGCGTCAGTGGCGTCTTCATTGAGCGGCTTGCTCTGGGGAGAGCCGCCAAGGAACTTGGCTAAAAATGGTAACTGCTGCGCGAGTTTTGCTTTCCAAGCAGGCGCCTCACTCGACCCCTCATCAGCTTCATCAGGTTCCGCGTCATCAGCTTTAGACGCACCTTTATTTAGAAAAGGAATTTTCCCTTTCAGCTGCTCTAACTGCTCTTTAAACTTTGCGAGAATAAAAACCCCAAGTTTGCGATATCGATGAGGATACCCTAAGCTTAAGTATAAGGGAGGAAGCCACGATGCTCAATGATCAGGTTCCAAGTACCTCCTTCTTCAACGCCCGTAAGGTGCCAGCCGTGATAGATGATGGCGTTACCAAGTTCAAACTGACACTTAAAATGGCCGCTCCCCTGCCGGCCGCTGACATAATTCCACTGGAGAAATGGCGGGCGATCCTCTGGCGACTAGGCCTTGTGGGTGAATACCCGAATGAAAAAATCGGTTACGGGAATCTTTCGGTGCGCTTGCCCCTACCGCGAGGCGGGTTCCTCATCACCGGCACACAAACTGGCCAGCACCCGCATTTGCGACGCGAACACTACACCCGTGTGACCGGTTGTGATGCCGCTAAGAATACCGTGAGCGCGATCGGCCCCATCGGGCCATCAAGCGAAAGCCTCACGCATTTTGCGATCTATGATAGTCAGCCGCAGATCAGCGCGATCTTCCATGTCCATCATCGCGAGATCTGGCAGCGCATGATTGCTGGTGGGGCCGAAGCCATCGCCGATCATATCTCGTACGGCACACGTGAAATGGCGGACGCTGCGAAAGTGGCGATTCAGGGAAAAGACCAGGGTGTGTTTGTCATGAAAGGCCATCAAGACGGGATCATCGCTTATGGTGCGAGCCCTGAGGATGCAGGGAAAATCTTGCTTAAGCTCTATCGCGAACTGGGACCCCAGGAAGTTTTGTGAGGAACGCGGCTCGTTTCATTTCCAGCTCCGTCATGCTGTCCGCTTCAAGCCAATACCACGTGAATGGACAATTCACCGGTGAGAGAAGCTGTGCTTCTGCGAGCTGCGAAACCTGAAGCCACGACTCCTCATTGAGAACAAGCGGAACGAGGGCCAGGGAGGCCGAGGCCATTTTATTTTTTTTCCATAGATGATAAGTCACCCATCCCATCGTTTTACGAGGATTCATCTCTGACCCCGGATGAAACTTTTCACCTGTGCCAGACTGGTAAAAAAAAGCATCCACGCTAAAAGGCCCGTGGTATCCCAGGCCGCTCACGTAAGTTTGTAACTCGACGAGATGTTCGCCCCAGCTCTGCGTAGTCGCTGGAACTTCGCTCATGGAATCACGGTTCAGAATTGTTCCGCGCCATTGGAAACGTTCATCAATCAAGTTTGCGTAATAAATAAAGCGGTTTTCCTCAGAGAGCCAGAGGGCACTTACGTCCCGTGTACGTTCATAGAGCGGTTCCACGACAACACCAAGATTTAGAGTCATTTCTAGACGGGCACGAAGACTAGGAAGTTCTTCACGTGTGATCTTTTGATGGCCGCGACCTGACATGCCATCACTTTTTTTGATGAGCCACTGACCGTCTTGAACGATGGCTTCGAGGTCCTTCCAAGAAAAACAATTGTGAGCTTCCAGTGGCCAGCGAGCTTGCCACCAGGTTTGAAATTCTGTTTTGCTACTGAGTTTCTTCATCAACTCAGTGTGGACGGTTTCTCCCCACCACTCGTCTGGCTCACCCTGAGTGGTGGCCGAAACAGATTTCCCTTTTTTTACGCTCACATATTTTAGGTAAGTCTCAGAATAGGGCCGAGAGGCAAAGAGCGGGCGCTCTTGTACCCACAGGGCCAGGAATTCGACACTGGCACGTAGACTCAAGCGCGCGGGTCTTCCTTGCAGCATCTCTTCAAAATCCACATTCACTATGATGGGTTTCAAGTCTGGTTCCAGCTACGGCGATTGACCACTTGGAACTCATCTTTAAATTCACCGAGGCGCTCTACCCAGTCTCGATCTAGACCAGCCGCGACGCGCGTTTCAGGAAGATAGTCTGCGCCTTTGGCACGCGCGGGAGTGAGGGGATAAGGCAAAACTTCGCGGTAGTAGTCCCACAACGATTTGTCCCCGCGCCACTGGCCTAGCCAATGGGCACCCAAGGCCACATGGGTGACTTCGTCTTCATAAACCGACCGCAGGAGATCAGCAGTTTTGGCATCACCGAGATCGCGAAAGGCTTTTTCGTAGAGCAGAGAAAAATCTAGATTCGCCGATTCAAAGGTCAGCGCCATGAGAGCAAAGAATGAGGCGGCGGTAGGAAGTTTCTCCATCTGACGCCAGAAGAAGCCATTCATCGGATAATCGCCGAACTCGACCCCATCATCCCTCAGACGTTCAAGGTAGAGAGCGAGATGCTTCTGCTCGTCACGGATCGTGGAAATCAGTCCGCGTTTCATACGAATCGTAGCGGGATCACTCTCATCATGTGGATAAACCAACAACGCCGCCGCCATCATTTCGATGGCGAGTAATTCGTGATTGGCGAAACTATGAATCGCCGTACTACGGCCGATCTTTGTCGCCAGCTGCTGGCCCTTGGGAAACTTCGTTTTCTCAGAGGAGAAAGCCAGTTTGTCTGGTCGCCCGGGTGTTTGCGGGAGCGGATAAGCACTCCAGCTCCCCATGGGAGCTGCGTTGCTAATAGGAGTGAGTTTATCTTGAAGTGTCGCACCTTCGACCAAGAGGCGCGCCCACGCCATGACGTCCATGCGCTACTCCTCTTCGGGAGGAGCCGGACGCTTCGGAGGAGCAAACTTAGGTGCACCGGGTTTACCGTTCGTGCCGCCGGTCTTGTTTCCGCCGCCCTTATTGCGATGGCTCTTCCCACCCGCCGGACCGCCACCCATTCCCGTGAAGGCCGCAGCTGCGCGCTTCCCTCCCACCGGTGGCCGTGACGTGACCGAGGATGTCGTCTTACGAAGAGCATTTAAATCTAAACGAGGCTCTTCGGACCCACTGGACGAGGGGGAAACAGGACGCTGAGGAGCTGCCGGTGGCGCTGGCTTGTCTTTACGAGGGGCCTGCTCACCTTGGCGATTATCGGGACGTTTTTCAGAGCGTTGTTCTGGCCGTTGATCATTGCGAGGAGGTCCACGGCGATTGCGATCATCGCGTCCGCCGCGTCCGCCGCCCTTGTTACGGTCATCACGACCCCCACGGCCGCCGCGCTCTTCGCGAGGGGCCCCTTCGCGTGGGCCGCGTTCACGATCACGTTCGCCACCACCACCGCCGCGACGAGCATTCTTGCGCGCCATGAAGCAGTTATCACAAATGGCAAAGCGCGAACTCATGGAAAGTTTGCAGCCGCAGGATGAACAAGTCTTGGTCGTCTTCTCGGAGAGAAGTCCGTTCAAACGTTCAACCGCTTTCGCTTTGTTCTCGAGTAGCTGGGTCTCCACGAACTCGAAGTTCTTCCCGTCGAAGTGACGAGCAAGCCACTGGTAGAGTTCAACGCACTTGATGGAAGTTTCGAGGTAATCGATGTCGTCACTGTTCGGATCGATCGACTCGTTGAAGATCGGCGCATTGTCGACGTAGTGCTTGAGCATGTAGACGAAGTATTGCACATGCTCAACCAGGCCAAGGTTCACAGGCGCGCAAGCGAAGCCGAAAATCTCAGTCGAACTGAGGTTATTGTCCTCGTCGGTCTGCTCCACCATCTCCGTCAGCTCAATCATCTCTTTCAAGTCAGTGCAGAAGAATGGCCGTTCAAACGACATCGTGTTGAAGAGTCGCAAGAACTCCGAGAGCGAAAGCACCTGGAGACTATTCATTTCCAAGGCGCTGTTCACGCTCTTGAAAATTTCTAAGTCAGGTCCCACCATGGCTTTGGTGCTCTGTTCGAGCGTGTACTCGAGGGCTTCATTGAGACGGTCGAGCCCAGAGTCCACACGATTTAACGTGGTGGTATAGCCCACCGGGAACCGATTAAACCGCCCGGCACGGCCGGCGATCTGTTTAATCTCACTCATGGTGAGCGGAATTTCTTTGTTATCGATGAATTTAGAGAGGGCCGAGAACACGATCCTCTGCACGGGCAGGTTCATGCCCATGGCAATCGCGTCCGTTGAGACGATGATGTCCGTCTCACCGAAGTCGAACTTCCGGGCCTGCTCGCGACGGACTTCCGGAGAGAGGCGGCCGTAGACAATCGAGACTTTGAAATCGAGGTTTTCAAGGTCCGCTTTGAACTTGAGGGCATTCCTACGGCTGAAGACGATCAAAGCATCACCACGTTCAAGATCGGCGAGTGTGAGTGTGTCGTCCATGACCTTCAATTCTGTCATGCGGGTGTATTCTTTCACTTCCAGCGTGTCGCCCGTGAGCTTCAAGATCTGCTTCACGAGTTCCAGCACCGACCGGTCACCACACAAGTGAACTTCGTCAGCTTGCAGGTTCACCAGAGCACGTGTCCACGCCCAGCCACGCTGAGGGTCAGCGAGCATTTGAATTTCATCGATAACGGCGCAATCAAAACGTTCGTTCAGACGGGCCATTTCAATGGTCGAAGAAAAATGCGTCGAACCAGGGATCTCGATCACCTCTTCACCGGTCAGAAGCGTTGTCGTCGCTCCCTTCTGGTTCATGGTATCGAAAAGTTCCGCAGCGAGGAGGCGGAGTGGTGCGAGGTAGCACCCCTTTTCCGCTTTCACGAGAGCTTCAATGGCGTGATAGGTCTTCCCGGAGTTGGTAGGACCCATGTGGTAAATGATTTTACGATTGAGCTTCCGGGCTTCGGCGTGGACCCAGAATTGTCCCAGGTAATCACGCAGAATCGTGCTCGAGATATCTTTGCGCTTAAGGAGCATCACTGAACGAGTGAACTTCTCGAATTCTTTTTTAAGGAAGCCTTCTGGTTTCCAGATGCCAGTTTCTTGCTGCAGGAAGAAGCGTTCGTACTCTCCCTGGTTGATCATCTCCGGCTTGAGACCCTGTTCTACGAGGCAGGTATTGAAAAAGACCATGAGCTTTTCACGGTAGACTTTTCCAAGGGGTGAGGTGCCCGCGAACTTCGCGCGGAAGATCGCCTTCACTTCACTTTCAATTTTATTCAAAGAGCTGCGCTTGAACTTCGAGCGGACGTTGTTAATCCCCCGTTCCATGTTCTTGCGGAGATTAAAAACGTAGTTTGAGATATCCGTGATCGAGCGCGTGAGAACCATGTCGTAGAGACGCTCTTCGGCTTCGTCGATCATTTTTTCTTGTGAGGCCATGACTTCTTCGCGCAACTTCGTGCGGTAGTCGGCCAAGCACTGCGTGCACTGGCACTTCAGATCGCCAATGCTCGACTTAAGATCGAAGCGTTGCTTCACAGTTTCTTGCGTCGTCGTGTGAGCTTCAAGACGCTCGCGGGCCCAGTCTTGGAATCCTTCACGATATGACATCGCGAGTTCCGCGCTAAAGCCCGTGTTCACCATCAAGGGCCACTGTTCGGTGCGTGGAAAGAGGTACTCATCCAACAGAGCAATTTCAGTCATGGCTTCGCGGTTATTGAGTTCGCGCAACGGGCCGAAGTATTTCTCAAACAGAGAATCGAGCGTTGGGGCAGCGGCTAAAAGCTTAGCCATCTCGCTGTAAACGACCTCGAGAGTTCCTAAGACAACGGTCGCATCTTCTAAAGAGCGGATCTCATTGTCATCACCGGCCAGACTAGTCGTGGCATAGGCTTTACGAGCTGAATCGAGGTTTTGGAGCAGATCCCCGAAGAAGGGCCGGGGATCTGCAAGTAGAGTCGTTGTCGTTTCGTTCATTAATTCGCTAGTTCTACCATAAATGCAACCGCGAGTTTAGCGAATTTAGCAGCGTGGTTCGCATTCCCGCCTGCGTTCTCAATGGTGTCTTTGTCAGTATGGATGGCTTTATTGATATCACCCATAGTTGATTCGAACGGCATTGAAGCTGGGAAACCAGCATTCGTCCAAGAAGCGTGGTCAGAACAGCCGTAACCGCACTTAGAGTAGCCCCAAGGAACTTTTACGTACTCGTCGATCAAACGACCGAGGAATTCGTTCTGAGCTGCGTTAGTGAAGTCCGTCATCATGACGATGTCTTTATCAGCTGTGCCTTTGCGCAAAGTCATGTCGAACTGAACTACACCCACAACACTCTTCGCTCTAGTCTTGTAAGTATTCGCGATGTCCTTAGATCCCAAAAGCCCTGCTTCTTCAGCAGCGTAGCCCATGAACTGAACGGTACGGCGCGGCTTGAAGCCCGCTGCCATGGCGATGCGGATGGTTTCTGTGATGGTGGCGATACCAGAAGCGTTATCATCGCCACCTGGTGCGCGCGACTTCTCGCTCCCGAACCAGCCTCCCGCGATCGAGTCAGCGTGACCGCCGATGATCAAAATTTCTTCTGGGTAATCAGAACCTTCGATCGTCATCACAACTGACGGCTGGGGCCAGCTCGCGTGCTTGACGAGTTCGACTTTAACGTCTGAGCGGCCCGCGCCGAGCTTCGTCCAAGTCTCCAAGAGAAAGTTTTGTGAATCAGTACCTGTCGTCGCTTTGTAGTAACGGTTGTGGAAAGCAGAGAGCGCGCGAATCGTCGCTTCGATGTTGGCAGCCTTTACTTCTGCAACCATCGGAACAACCAATGGCTCTTGATCGATGTCGTAGTCAGCAAACAGACCTTTCATTCCGTAGTGCATGTCGCCGCGTGGCTCTAGAGCAAGAAGGGCTTCTGCTTCAGATTCGTGAGCGATGTAGCCGCCGCAGCGATGGAGTTCGTTGTGGATCGCGCTGGAAAGCTTTTCGAGTTCTGATTCGGTAAGTTGAACAAGCGAGACACCGCCAGCTTCTTTCTCTACCATCAATGCTTTTTGCATGGGAGCGAGTTTGCCGAGAATGTTCGAGTCGACTGTGACCCATTGAGCTTTTGGTGCGGCGAAGGCCACGGAAGCCAAAAGCAGAGAAGTAACGAGCAATGTTTTTTTCATCTTTCCATCCTTTGAAAGTATTCCAAGCTATTACCCCACGTAAGAAACGTGATGCCAAGCAACCGTCGTTTTAAGTCAGGCAAAGTCAGAGAACCTCACAGTAACCATGCGCAGCATGGGGCCAATATGAGTACAATAGACCCATGAAAACCTCCATCACTACTATGCTTGGCATCCGTCACCCTATCATCATGGCCCCCATGTTTCTGGTCACGACCCCAGAAATGGTTGTGGCCGCTGGCGAAGCGGGGATTACCGGCTGTATACCAGCATTAAACTGGCGCACCATCGAAGAACTCGAAAAAGGCGTGAAGTTCATTCAGGCCAACACCAAGGCGCCGATTGGCATCAACCTGATCGTGAATCAATCCAATCCGTTGTTTAAGAAGCAGCTGCATAAGTGCCTCGATCTCGGCGTGAATTACTTCATCACCTCGCTCGGCTCTCCCGAGGAAGTGATCCGCGAATCTCACAAGCAAGGCTGCAAAGTTTTCTGCGATGTCACCGACGGCGAGTACGCCAAAAAAGTTGAAGGGCTCGGTGCCGATGCTCACATCGCTGTGAACTCGGGCGCCGGTGGCCACCTCGGAAATATCCCGGCCACCATCCTCGTCCCGATGCTGAAGGCGCAAAGTAAGATTCCCGTCATTGCTGCAGGTGGCGTGGGCGATGGCCATGGTCTGATGGCCATGATGGCGCTCGGTGCCGATGCGGTGTCGATCGGCT
>JAIXOY010000108.1 GCA_027486525.1 Pseudomonadota bacterium | reverse complement strand
GCAGCTGTTGCACCCGCAGCACCAATCGCAGTTCCTGTTCCTGCACTAGCAGCGGAACCACCAGAAAGTGCAATCACTTCCTTAACACTAAAGCCTGCACAAACGAGTTCCAGTATTGAAAACTCTTCTTTATCGAATTTGATCTCTTTGTTTTTTACATCTGCAACGTAGTTTCGTGCGTCTTCCAAGCGAGCGAAAGTCACATTGCTAATTAGGCAATTACTAATTCTTGAAACAATTGCATTTGCCTCTTTGTTGGTCTTCGCATGTAAAACCGTTTCAAAAAGATCTGTCATATATTCAAGCGCCCTAGCTACCTTAGGGTTCGTTGAGTTGAAACTTTTTCTTGTTTTAATACTATCAAGAGACGACTTTACAGCTTTTAAATCGCGACAGCTAAATCGAGCTTGGGCGTGCCCTTCATTCATTGAGAAAAAAGCTGTCATCAGAAAACATAGCCAAAACGCTTTTTTAGTAGGCATGCAGAACTCCCTGTTTTGATGTGAGTTCTGCAATTTAGATGCCGTTCAAACTTCGTCTAAACCTAAGTTTTTATTCATCTTCCCTTCCAGCAATGTGCTCAATAGTTAATGAGGTGTCGATTTTGTATCAAAATTGCGACAATCAAGATCGTTGATACAAATTCAATTAATGCTTTAATATATTTACTCTCCTAAAAGCTTTGAAGAATGTTTTTAATCGTCTTCAGTTTTTCTGGTGCCACTCTTTTTAAAATAGCAACACAATCCTCAAAGTCATTACCGGGAATTTCAATTTTTCCATCTACAATTTTTTTGAAATACTCAAGCTCATAACCGTAACCTTTTAAGAACTTTATAATTGTAGTCACAGTCAGATCTAATCGTCCGTTCTCACTATGATTAACAAAGGCTTCTGAGGTGTTTAATACCGCTGCTGCCTTTCTCATAGAAAGCTTTCTGTTTTCTCTTAAGAACTTCAAGGCCCTTCCTTCTTTTGTGGGGACTTTAAAATCAGATCGACGAGTCTTTTTCATTTTTATCTTCATAGCGTTCTCCTATGGTGCTGAACGCTCATTAAAAATACGTGTGTAGTCCCTTTAAAATCTTAGACATGAGTCTATTTTTAGCAGGGTAAACTACGCAGCGTAGTTCATAAATTGGGTGGAGTTTTGAAAAGTAGCACCGAGGTAGCACGCAAGTAGCATAACTTGTGTGATGTCCGGTGATTTTCAGTGATGAAGGGAGCAGTTGAGTTGAACCAGTCTCTTGGAGAGATTGTTAAGTGATTCAAATAACTTGTTTGTTGTTCACAGATCGTGACCACTCAACCAAAGGGTTGAGTGGTGGAGGTGAAGGGAATCGAACCCTTGTCCGAAGGACCTTCCGAGAGAGAGTACTACGTGCGTAGCTTATGAGTTAGCATAAGCACTATTTTCAATTTTTGTAGAACTGACAAACACCCGGTGATTTAGAGTTTCCCGGCGTATCTCTTGCAGGTTTAGATTTCGGAGGTCCCAGCGCGACCTCTTTACCAGCTTTTTGTTATCGGTGCTGGCCCCTCAGGAACCAATTAGTTAAAAACTAATTAGGCTGCCATTGCATATTCGTTGCCGAATAAAATGTGATCGACTTTTATAGTGGCCGGCCGATCAACCACTGCACGCACTCAATTCTTCTAGTCCCCCGTCGAAACCAGGGCACCCCCGAATCTTGTGGTCTTTAGAGTAGCACAACACACCAAGTCGATGCAATGAATGGCCTTTGAATGCATAATAGCCCCATGAAAACTCTCCTCACTCTCCTAGTCGCACTCACCTCCCTCCCTCTCCTGGCCGCCGACTACATCATCGAGCCGGGCCAGCTACACCAAAAGGGCTCCGCCGAGATCGTGATTGTGTCCGATCCGACGCTTTTCAAAGTGCGCATGAGCTACGAGCTAAAAGAAAAAGACTTCGTACCTGTGCCCAAGAAATTTCTCAAGTCCAAGAAGACCATGGAATTTCCCGCCGAGTTTCGCACCGTGAAGGGCTACCAAGCGCTCGAAAAAAACAAGTCCATGAAGATGCCCAAGGCCGAGTTGAAATTCATCAAGCGCGCCACAAGTGGTGGTCTGAAGGATGCCTACTTCGTGGATGTGTTGCCGACTAACAAGAAAAGTAAAATCAGTCTGATCTACCATCCGTCACTGCCGGACACCGGCTGGCAGCAGATCACCATCACCATGATCAGCAAAATTCCCATCGTCGATGGTTATGAGCTCAAGGCGAAGATCAAGAAATAGCGAAAAGGTGCCGGGTACTATTTTACCCTCCCTGGAATAAATTCTTCTTCGCGACTCCATTGCTCTATGTAATTTCTCACACTTCTCAATTATGAGCCTGGCCCATCCCTTGCTCTCCTTTGGTGCAATTGCTTTGTACGTCATTCTGACATACACTCCTAAAGGATACCCATGTGGGTTGTCGATCTTTCGAAAGTGGTCAAGCGCCTTCCGAAACTACCCGTTAACATAAGAAAAAAGCTTTTCTTGTGGGAAGCGCTCGTACATGAAAAAGGGATGCTGATGATTAGACAGCACCCAGGTTTTAACGATGAACCGCTCAGAGGTAATCGCAAAGGCCAACGATCCATAAGACTAAATCGATCATGGAGAGCAATTTATGAAGAAAAAGAAAATGGCGACGTCATCATCATCGAAGTCCAAGAGGTCCACAAACATGATAACTAAAAAGACCTCCGGCCACTTTGAAATAGAAAGAGACTACGGACGCATGACCTTCGGACAGGCCTTGGCAACTTGGCGCAAATGTGAGGAGCTTTCCGTACGCTCATTTGCGAAACTTTTGGGAATCACCGCCTCTACTCTCTCTGATCTCGAGACAGGCCGTCGTATCCCGAGCACTCGGCGCGCCGCTGCGATCGCAAAAAGGCTTAATCATCCCCCTGAATCTTGGGTCATTTTCGCGATAAACGATGATCTTCATAAAAAGAAGATCAAATTGCGTGTAACTAACGAAGCTGCGTAGCCAATACCTTCCCACCTTAAGTTCTTCGCAAGAAATTTCGTTGAGGCCTTGTAGAAGATTTCTTTTAGTTTTGCATATACAGTCCATTTCTCGGACTTTTAGTATTCTTCAATGAAAAACTTTGCTTTTGTCTTACTACTTCTGGTGTCCGCATCAGCCCACGCCTGGCATGCCACCGTCGGCACCTATAAAATGCTAGAAGACACTCAAACCCAGAGTGGTGGTGACGCCACTAACGCGTTCAATCCGATGATCGGCGTGGGGGGGAACTTCTCTCTTCCCTGGACCGGTTGGGGGTTTTCTCCCCAGCTTGGCTACGTGCGACATATCGTTAAAACCAACGACTCCTACGGCGGCGACTACGAAATCCAAACCATCATGATGCTCTACGACTTCGTGTGGGTTCCGGAAATCTTCTCGGCCAGCAGCGTTCCTTTCGCCGTTCGCCTGGGTCTCGGAAACTTCCGCCGCTCGACCAAAGGTAAGGGCGGCACGGTCACCATTCCCAACGGCAACAGTACTGCGACCGCACCACGCCCATCCAGCTCCGAACCCTCCTACACCGGCACGTTCAACCTCGGCGCGGACTTCACCTTCGGACCACTCGATGATTGGATGGTCAACTCGGGCCTGCGCTTCGAAACCTTCACCTTCTCACCGCTCAACAAAGAAAAACGCACCTACGCCTTCAACCTCATGGCCGTGGCCTATTTCTGAGAACAACTATGAAAACACTTTTGCTTTTGCTCCTCACTCTCCCGGCCCACGCCTTCATCCTCACGGAACGTGGCTACGCCCTCAAGTTCGACGAGTACGTCAAAGTCTACATCTCGTCAGAAGGCTGCGTGGCGGAGGGGATTCCCGACGGTGAGCTCGCCGACATCATCAAGGACGCCATCGAGAACTACTGGAACACGGTTCCGGAAAGTCGCCTCAAAATGAAGTACGGTGGTAAGAGCAGCGCATCCGTCGACACCGGCATTCCGAGCAGCGGCATCCTCATCGGCTGCGCCACCTTCAGCGGCTCCGACGGCGCCACCGACAACAACAAGTCCCGCGGCAGCTCGCGCATTCGCCTCAACGACACCACCATCAACGGCTCGCTGGCCACCGACTCCCTCGCCGGACTCATCATCCACGAGATGGGCCACTCCGTCGGTCTGAATCACAGTAAAGATAAAGCGTCCGTGATGACCTACGAAGACAACGGCTGGGGAGCGAAGCCCTCGAAGCTCGCCCTCGATGACATGAATGGTGTGAAATACCTCTACCCCAACGATAAAAAAGTCGCTGGCCTCGTTCCAAGCTGCGAGTCTTTTGCCGACGACGGTTCAGGTACATCCACCCAAAACTTCTTCGGCACCTTTCTCTTCGCGCTAGGACTGGTGGCGGTGCTTACTTGGCGCTGGAAGCGGAAGTAGTCACTTCCACGGCGGAGCATCACCTAACAGTGTGTCGGGATCAAACTTGAGTTCGCTCAAGTTATCCCACTCTTGATCCAGCGTTTTGTTGAGTAGTTCCGGAGCAATTCCAAACAGCGCAGTGTCTTTGCAGCGACTCTTCGGCAGATAAGTCCCCTGCCCGCAGATGGAGACTTTCATCTTCTTGGGATCACCCATGCGCGCCAGCCACTCATCCATGGTCAGCGCTCTCTTCGCCTCGACCGCGGGATCCAGCACCATCTTCACGCCATTCACGTCCACCACCTGAGCGACATGATACCACCAGCTAGCGCGACCCGTGACGAAGTACGGCGTGTCCACCAACAGATCACCGAAAGCAAAAATCTTGCTAGCCGCGGGGATCTGCTTACGATCCAGATACTGATTCGCGAGACCCGCACGGATATAGCAGCCATCGGCGGGAAATAACCAAGAGGCGCGACGAGGGAAATCCGCTCGGCGCTGCCAGGTGAGAAAGCGATCATCGCGGATCATCTTGAAGGCGGCGTCGAGCTGTTCGGGAGTCCAGCGCACCGGTTGCGAGAGGTCGGCCCGTTTATCATAGCGAATCGCCTTACTCATGGCCGACGTGCCCCAGATTTTTTCGGAGTCGTGCTGGGCTTCGGCTTCATACACTTCATAGGGCACGCGCGGATCGCGCGCGGCACTCATCGCCAGGGCCTGACCACTCACCAAAACGATCCACAACCACTTCATAACAACCTCGAGCTACTTTTTAAGTTTCGGTTTCTTCTTCTGCATCTTACCCTTGGCCTCACCGTTTCGGTTGGTGTTGCCACTCTGATTGGCTTCGTCTTTATTCCAGTGCTGCTGTCTCTGGGGCTGTGCTTTTCCGGCGGACATAAGACCTCCTTGGTCAAAAGATCCAGTCTGGCCGCAAACTCTTCTCCCTACTTCTTTACCTTGTGTCGATTCCGTTTAAATGAGTTCAACAACGCCCAACTTCACGCTCGAGCCGTTGAGCGGATGGGTCAACCATACTTCATACGTGCCCGGTGCCTGTTTGCTAAAACTCACGTCGGTGTTGGCTTTTATCCCGAAGGCCTGCTCTTTTTTCTCCACGGCCGTGACATTCTTAGAGAGCGAGAGTTCCCAGCCCTGGCCATGAGCACCCGTGATGCCGTGATCAAACGGCATGCAGCGGAACGTGACCGTGCGCTCTTTTTCGTCGGGCGATGAATAGTTGACGCCATCAAAGATCTTCGTCGAGCCTTCGGCCTCCACCACCTTGCCGGAACAGTTCCCGTACAGATAGGAGATGTCGCCCACTTCCAGCGCGCGCATGACTACTTTGAGCACCACTTTCTCCGCGACTTTTCTACTGACTTCAAGGCCTTTCACTTCACCACCAACCTCCGAGACCACTCGCGACAACACCGGAGCGACGGGGACCAGCTCTACTTTCGTGAAGAGCGCCGACACACCGTTATGACGAATCGCCACCGTCGGCTTCTCCGCTGGTGTCGCCGTTGTGCGCATATCAATCAGCAACGGTTCTATCTGAAATTCCACCGTGGCTTCGCGACCCGTGCCACCGTTCATGATTAAAGACACTTGATGATGCCCGGGGCGAGTCACCACCACCCACACCTCGTCCGTGAACGCGGTTTGTGCCAAACGCACTCGGTTGGTATCGAACGTGCTGATGCTCAAACCGGTCGAGTCACCTTCCACCATGCGTGCTTTCACACGGAAGGCCGGCACTCCGGCCGGCACGTGCACATGCAACCGTGCGCTGCCTTGCGAATTCACCGTCAATTGCTCGCGGCGAACCGTGGTGACCGGCCGATCATCTAAAACAGTCACGGGGACAACTGCTAACACGGCACTCGTTCGTGCATCCCGGATTATAATTTCACCGAAGCCCTCGCCTTGCTGGCCTCGGAGTACTTCCTCTGTGTCGACTTCTACGTTGAAGCGCGAACCGCTGACGGAGATCCACAGAGCACTGGAGCCTTGGATGCCCTTCGAGTACTCGAGTCGAATCGGCACGATCAAATCACGACGAGCGGTGACGGGTGCAAGCGCCGACAGCACCCCCGTCAAATCCACGCGGGCACTTTCCACCGCACCGACCTGAGATTTCAGAAGTAAGATCCCGCGGCCACCGATGCCATCCTGCGCGCCGCGATTCACACGAATGGTAACGTTCGCAAACTGCTCGCCGTTGATGAGAGTTTTATAAATCGCCAAGGCCGCCTTCACTTGCGGCAAACCGTATCCCTGCGCCACGAACGGCTCACCGACGAGACGCTTGCCGGACAATCGAAGTGCGCTCACCACCGTGGCCGCATCGACCTTCAGGCCCTCCGCTTTGATCGCTGAGATCAGCACGGTGGCCGCGCCGGCGAGGGCCGGGGATGCAGAGCTTGTTCCATTGAACGCCCGGTAGCCTTCTGCGGGACTGGAATGAGTCAAAGACGAGAGCGGAGAAATCATCGTCGGGCCGTGATCACCCAACGGGCCAGGACCGCGGCTCGAGTAGTAGATCACGCGGCCTTCTTCCGGCAATCCGGTCACGCCCCACACGCGCTCGTCGAGTTCTTTCGAGACAAACGCGCCGGCCACCATCACCGATTCTGGGTAGATGACCTTGCGATTCAACGAGCCCAAGCCCGGGCCGTTGTTACCGGCCGAGAAGCTGAGCACGATGTTATATTTCTTCACCAACGCCTCAGTGGCCTTCGACATAAACTCCTGGGCTTCCACAGAGGTAAAGAAAAGCGAGTAGGAAATGTTCGCGACTTCTGCGCCGTTTTTCCCGAGCCACTCGAGCCCCAGGAGAATGTTCCCCATGGTGTATTCGTTTTCTGCGGCGATGCCGGTCTTCTCCGACAAATCGTAATCTACAATCTGCGCGCCGGGAGCAACGCCATCCATCGCCGGGTTACCGGGTTGGTGTCCTGCCATGACGGTCGCCACACCTTCGCCGTGCGAATCGCCGGTGATTTCTGGTTGAGAAAT
>JAIXOY010000278.1 GCA_027486525.1 Pseudomonadota bacterium | reverse complement strand
GAAGCTCAGTTTGAAACGGCACAATTGGAATATGACATTGCCGATCATTGCCGTCGTGTTTTTGCTTTTTATGAGCTTGGCCTACCATTTCTATGGCGGCTGGGTGGCCCGTCAGTTTGAACTCGATGACGCACGCATCACACCGGCCCATACCCATGAAGACGGCGTGGACTTCGTTCCCACGCGACCCTTTTATCTCTTTGCTCAGCATTTTTCCGCGATTGCTGCGGCCGGTCCCATCGCAGGGCCTATCGTGGCCTGTCAGCATTTTGGCTGGCTCCCTTGCCTCCTGTGGATTTCTCTCGGCGTGGTCACCATCGGCGCGGTTCATGATTTTGCCTCCCTCACGCTCAGCGTGCGCCACGGAGGCCACTCCATCGCCGATGTCACCGGCAGCATCATGGGAAAAACCGCTGGCCGCGCCATGATGACCTTCATCTGGATCGCTTTGCTTTACATCATCGTCGCGTTCACCGATATCACCGCCGGAAGTTTCGTCTCGCGCCCCGAAGAAATGGCGGGGCTCAATCTGGATTTTCATCCCGGCGGCGCCGTCGCAGCGGCCAGCATCGGCTACATGCTGATCTCGGTGGTGCTAGGGCTGGTGGAAAAATATCTCAAGCCCCCGCTGTGGCTCTCCACGGTCATTTTTGTGCCGCTGACGTTCGCCACCTGCTGGGCGGGGACGTACTACTCCGAGATTTTTATTTTTAGCGCGACGACGTGGGCCATGATCATTCTCGTCTACTGCGCGATCGCATCCGTTGTGCCCGTGTGGATCTTACTCCAACCCCGCGGCTACCTCGGAGGGTTCATCCTCTACACCGCCATTGGCCTCGGCATCATCGGTGTCTTTTTCGGCGGCTATGAAATTAAGCAACCGGCCTTCACCAGCTTCGACCCCATTGCCGGTGGATCGCTCTTCCCGTTCTTGTTCGTCACCATCGCTTGTGGTGCCTGCTCGGGCTTCCATGGCTTGGTGTGCTCGGGCACCACTTCGAAGCAGATCGACAAAGAAAAGCACATGCACCACGTGGGCTACGGCGCGATGCTGGCGGAAGGCTTCGTGGCCTTGATCGCTCTGGCGATTGTGATGATCATGGCGCCCGAAGACATCAAAGGACTTAAACCCGGCACCATCTACGGCCGTGGTCTGGGAGAATTTCTCACGCTCATCATCGGCAAGGAACATCTGGCGTTCGCCATCACGTTTGGTGCGATGGCCTTCTCGACATTTGTGTTCGACACGCTCGACGTGTCGACCCGCTTGGGGCGCTACCTCATCCAAGAACTCACCGGCCTGAAAGGAAAAGCGGGCGCCGCACTTGGAACCATTCTCACCCTGGCCATCCCGGGGTTGATTCTGTTCACCATGCAAGAAGGCAGCTGGTCGAAGTTCTGGACGCTCTTCGGCGCCTCGAACCAACTGCTCGCTGCGCTTTCACTGTTGTCGATCACGCTCTGGCTGCACGAACAACGCAAGCGCATTGCGTTCACTTTGCTGCCGATGCTGTTTGTGCTCGGGATCACTTTCTGGGCGTTGATCAAGATGACCTACGCCAACTGGCAACTCACTCAGGGCATTGACGTGGCCCTCCTCAACAGCGGCGCGAGCCTCGCGCTCTTGCTGCTGGCAGTTTACCTCGTCGTCGTGGCGCTCGTGAAAGTTCGGCGCTCATGAAAACGCTGACCGCCACCGCGGCCAACCTCTACGCCCGGTTTCAAGTACTGTTTTCACTTTTGTCCTTCGTCGCGGGCTTTGGGCTTAGCCTCTGGCAACAGCGTCCCATCGACACCGACTGGGCGCTGGCCACGCAGGCGCTCACCCTCATCGTGCTCTTCACCTTCATCCTAGGTGAACTCGCCTGGCGCGGAGGCGCGTGGACGCCTTCAACACGAGTCGCGAATTGGTGGCGCTGGCACGAACTCGTGCAGCACTTCTTGCTCGGCGGCTTGCTGCGAAGCTACGCCGTGTTCTTCATCAAAAGCGGCGGGGCCAATGGCTCGCTGGTGTTTCTCGTGTTGCTCACTCTCATTCTCCTCGCCAACGAACTCCCCATGGTGCAGAACCGCGGGACGCTGGTGCGCACGATCCTCTGGGCGTTGGCACTTTCATGCTTTCTCACCTACCTCGTCCCGCGTTTGATGCATAACCTCGGACCGATGATCTTCACGTTATCAGTGGGCCTGGCGGCCTTGTTGATTTTGATCGCCTACGCTTTCATGCGGACGCGGGTCACGCCGCAGATCCGCAGAAACTTTTTCTTGTGGCCCGGTCTCGCCACACTCACGGGCTACTTGCTGCTCTACCACCTTGCGCTCATCCCACCGGTTCCGCTGATGCTCGCGCGCTTTGACGTGGTTCACATCGTGCAGAAGACGGAAAAAGATTGGCTGCTCTTTCGAGCTCCGCAAGAAAAGAAATTCTGGAGCGTGAACCGCTTCCCTCTTCGTCCCGGTGACAAGGCCGTGATGGCCTTCAAGCTCGTCGCGCCTCCGCTTTTTGTCGAAGAGTTGCGCGTGCGCTGGCAGTGGAAAACGCCCCAAGGGTGGCGCGAGACGGATGCGATTGCGGTGAAGATTCAAGGTGGCCGCAAGGATGGTTTCCGCGGAACAACAGAAAAGAGTCATCTCTGGCCCGGTGACTGGCGAGTGCTGCTAGAAACCCAAGGCGGGCGTGAGATCAGCCGACTACGCTTCCAAGTCGTCGCACAAGACCCTAGCTTACAACTACAGCTCACCCAAGAACGCTTCTAGGTTGTCTAAACTTTAGACACCGTCACCCCCCCGACACCCCCTCTCCCGCATTCCGCCCCCTTACCCCCCGCGATCCTGGCACCTCCCTTGCGATATCTGTAAGCACAAACGAGGTCCCCATGAAATGCTTTATTCTATGTATGGTTTTTGCTGTTAACGCTTTCGCCGTTACCAAGCGCGAACTCGCGAGTATCAAGCAGGATGACCGCGTGGAACATGCCCGTGAGCTGCTGGGCAAGCGCTACAAGAAGAGCGCCGTCAGTGGTGCCGAGTCCCGGGTCGAGCTTGAGCAAAGCATCCTCGCGATCGTCGAGAAGCGGCTCCCGAAGAAGTTCAAAAAACGGGCCTATGACGTCACGGAAGCCATCATCGTCGAGGCCAACAAACATGCCCTCGATCCGTTCTTTGTCATGGCCGTCATCGCCGGTGAATCGAGCTTTAACCCCGAGGCCAAAGGGCCGGTGGGTGAAATCGGTCTCATGCAATTGCGTCCTGCCACAGGCAAATGGATGGCGAAGAAAACAAAAACCAAATGGCGTGGCGATCGCACCTTGCGCGATCCGGTAGCTAACATTGTTTTGGGTGCTGCCTATCTTTCGTGGTTGCGAGAAAAGTTCGAAGGCCACGGCCAACTTTATTTGGCGGCGTATAACATGGGGCCAAAGAATGTGAAGAGCGCCCTGGCGCGGAAAATTCGTCCGAAGGATTATCCGATCCATGTGATGAAGCGTTACCTGGCGTTCTACAAAGATCTGCAATCGGCAAAAATCTAGTGAGTCTGTAAATTTTACATAGTGCCGCTCGAAATTTTTTCGCGCATGCTTATCTCACCAACGAGGTTTGCATGTCAGAAGAACAAGTCATCCCAGTTACCCCACAGCCTTTCACCCCCATCGACCAGCATCTCTTCGAAGCTCGCACCATCTTTGTGAGCGGAGTTGTCGACGGCGAGCTCGCCCTTCGTGTCAATCGCCAACTCTTGGCCCTCGAGCGCGCCCAGCCGGATCAAGCCATTATTCTTTGGATCAACTCTCCCGGCGGCGAAGTGTATTCGGGATTTGCCACTTATGATCTTATCCAATTCATCAAGCCGCGAGTCATCACGGTCGTCGCCGGTATGGCCGCCAGCATGGGATCGGTCATCGCTCTGGCCGCCGAAAAAGAAGATCGCTTCGCTCTTCCCAATTCACGACTGCTGATCCATCAACCCCTCATCAGTGGGCAGATCCGTGGGCAAGCCTCTGATCTAGAAATTCATGCGCGCGACATCATCGAACTTAAAAAGAAGATGCATCGTCTCTACGCTGAGAGAACCGGAACACCGGTGGAGCGGTTCGAAGAGTTGATGGAACGAGATCGGTGGGTTGATCCGATGGAGGCGATAGAATTAGGTTTGATTTCCAGGGTGATCACGGCCAGAGAAGATATACGTTGAAAAAATTGATCGGGCGGTTAATTGCCTGAGGACGTAAAGTGCGTTTCTCAGTTCTGCGCGGCTTCTACCCGTAACTCTCGGAGAAGTTGGGACTCGCACAGGCCCTTTTGCTCTCGGGCGCACTGCAGGCGCTGCTCGGTGGTTTCGGCTTCCGCTTTTTTATTGAGGATCGCAAGATCGGCCTGCCCGCCGTTCACATCTTCCAGGACACGAGCGTAAAGCCCACAGAGACAGTGCTGCTCGCAGCTCGAAAAGTTTTTTTTCTGGGCATACCCCGTAGGATCTCTCAAATAGCTCTCGCGCTCAACTTGCATGAGCGGGTCCATGCGGGCCTTCAGCGGCATCATGAGCGACATGGCTTCTTGTCCGCTGATGTCACAGGCCAAGACTTTCGTTTGGGAAGGACTGCCTGCGAGGCTTTGATCAAAAATCGTTCGGAAGGCACTGGCCGCGCCTTCCAAAGATTCTAATTCTGTAGGGTGTTTTGCATTACAGGCCGCGAGCAGCGCGACCTGTAGAATAAGAACGACTACTCTCACTGCATTCCAGCGGCACTGTTCAACTCGGAGATCGCCTGCGGGATCGTCAAGAGACGCATCCGGCCCGCTTTGATTTCTGGGGCCCACGCATCCATCAACATGCGAGTTGATTCCACCGACTGGGGGTGAATGTCATGGTACAAGATGATGCCTTTCTTCGCGATCGCCATCGCCTTCGTCACACGAGTCGTGATGCTCGCAGCGTTCTTATCCTGCCAGTCAAGACTGTCGATGTTCCAGAAGATGTGTACCATGCCTTCGTTGGCGATCATCTGACGAATGGTTGAACCGTTCCCACCGCAGGCGCCGTAAGGACAGCGGAAGAATGTGGGCTTCGCGCCGTACATGCGCGCGTGGGTGGCGGTGGAGTCGACGATCTCGCGCTTGAGTCCCTGAGGCCCGAGCTTCGGAAGGTTGGCGTGAGAGTGCGAGTGGTTCCCCAGCGCCATGCCCAGCGCCTTCGCACGATTGATCAAGGTCGGATAGCTTGGCGTAAGCGAAGAAAGCCAGAAGAACGAAGCTTTCATGTCGCGGGCTTCGAGGTTGTTCAAAATTGTCGTCGTGTGCTTACCCGATGGGCCGTCGTCGTAGGTCAGCGCCCAGCGACCGGTGCGGAACGTGTTACCCGTCAGGTTACCTTTGGAACTTGAGCTTGCCACCACGTCACCGTCGGCCTGCGGCTCGCGACCGGAGAATTGGTCTTCAAGATAGGTCTGCACATCGGGTTGTAGCTCGGCGATCTCTTCGTTGACCTGCACGTCTTGAGACGCCGCACTCACACGAGCGTCGATTTCTTCACGCTTACTTTGAATGAAGCGCTCTTGCTCTTTCGCCGTGGCGAAGAGATTTTTACCCAAAGCATTTTCTTCTCTTTCAGAGCTGCTATGACGTAGCAATTTCTTCTCGGCGCGGTATTCCTGCAGCTCTTGGATCAGCTCCGCATAGAGCGACTGCAACGCAATTTTGTTTTCGCCTTGGCCGTGTTTCTTGAGGGCACGTTTGAAGGCGTTGTTCACGGCGAGCACTTGCTGACGGCGGGCCTCCGCAGCTGGACTGTTGTCACCGCGGTTGAACATGCCTTCAACGTTGCGACGGTAGATGTAGGTCAACTTCCCCGTCATGCGCTCGCGCATGATCCACGCGGAAATGAGGCGAGCATAGGATTCGTGGGTCTGCAGGTCAGAAATCTTCGCGTCGTTTTTATTTTGGTAGAGGTCATCGAGGTGCTTGTCGTAGTCTTTCATCAAGTTGTCCGTGCGGAAGTAGATCGCCACGAGACGATTGAAGTAGCCGGTCATCTCCGCGGCGGGGTCTTCACTGGCAAGAAGACGGTCGTAGGTGCGGGCCATGGCCTCTTCGTCGATGTCCGAGGAGATGGCACGGGCCACGCGATCCGGGTGGGATTCCGCGAGCTGGGCCGGTTTGTTTTGCGGCGATGAGCAGGCGATCACGCCGACCGCGAGCAGTGCGAACAGAGAAAATTTCATGGGATACCTCAGCGGGTAAAAAGTTGCTGTCTGGGATAGTCTAAATTCGCCCGGGAGTTCTCACAAGGCGGCAAAGATAAGGAACGTCTAAGACCGACTCCGCAAGTCAGATAGACAAGTGTGCCTTAAAATTTCATAATGCCTCATGGCCAACCCACGCTTCTCCGCTAAAACGCTTGAATTCCTCGCTCTCGCGGCAAAACAAAAAAATGCCGTGTGGCTGGAAAAAAACCAGCAGCAATACGAGGACGTCATACTGACTCCCATGAAGGCGCTGGCGCTCAACGTCACCTCGGTGCTCGAGATGGAGTTTCCTGCCTACAAGTTTAAGAAACGCAACATCGGGAATCTCAAGCGCCCGGCCGCGCGTGCGCTCGACAAGGGCCCTTTGAAAGACTTCATGACTCTCAATGCTGACCGCGATTCCGGTAGCCGCTTCGAGGATCTTCCGAGTCTTTACTTCATGGTCTCTCCGCGACCCGACGAGATCTTCAGCGCGGGCGGTCTCTACATGGCGAACGCCTCGCAGGTGAAGCGTCTCCGTCAGTGGATCGACGCCAAACCCCAGGCCCTCGAAGCTCTCCTGAGAGACAAAAAATTTGCCACTCTGTTCGGGGGTCTGGGTGATGAACACAAGCTTAAAACAAAACCGCGCGACTACCCCGTCGATCATCCGCGCATCGAGTGGCTGAAACTCACGGCGTACTATGTGTGGCGACCGATACCAAAAAAAGAACTCTACTCGAGCGAGCTCGCGAACTTACTCATCCGCGACTGGCGCGAGGCCATGCGGCTCAACAATCTCCTGGATCTGTGGCTGAAGTCGTCGCCCGACACCGCACACACCTCTGCTCAACCCTCGTCTGGCCGCCCCCACGGACTTCCGGCCTTTGACTGGGATGATGATACTTGATTTCCGTACATTATCCGTAATACAATCAGAGAATGGAACTTAAAGACAAGCTCACCATTCTCGCCGACGCCGCTAAGTACGATGCCTCCTGCGCCAGCTCCGGCGTAAAACGAAAAGCCCAGGCCGGTGGCATCGGCAACGCGCAAGGTTCGGGGATTTGCCATAGCTATACGCCCGACGGCCGCTGCATCTCACTGCTGAAAATCCTTCTCACCAATTTCTGTGTCTACGACTGCTCCTACTGCGTGAACCGGGTCTCGAGCCAGGTGAAGCGCGCCAAGTTCACCGTCGATGAGATCGTGACTCTCACCATGGACTTCTACAAGCGCAACTACATCGAAGGACTCTTTCTCAGCTCGGGAGTGGCCAAGAGCGCTGACGACACTATGGAAGAGATGATTCTCGTGGCGAAGAAACTTCGCCTCGACCATCGCTTCGGTGGCTACATTCACCTCAAGGCCGTCGCGGGTTGCTCCGAAGC
This sequence comes from Pseudomonadota bacterium, assembly GCA_027486525.1. Lineage (GTDB taxonomy): Bacteria > Bdellovibrionota > Bacteriovoracia > Bacteriovoracales > Bacteriovoracaceae > UBA6144. The sequence continues at coordinate 8,000 of JAIXOY010000278.1, read as the reverse complement.
GCTGATTAAAAAAGCGGGCCTCTACGCGGATCGCTTGAGCGCGAACATCGAACTTCCCACGCAAGCGGATCTGGATACGCTTGCTCCCACCAAGAGCCATCTCGAGACGGAAACCTCCATGAACAGCATCAAGCTGGGCATCCTTGAGAGCATGGAGGAGAGAAAAACTTCGCGCAAGGCCCCGCTCTTTGCTCCCGGCGGGCAGAGCACGCAGATGATTGTTGGCGCCACCGCCACGAATGACCGCGCGATCATGCTGAAGGCTTCTTCACTCTACGAAACCCAGGGACTGCGCCGCGTGTACTACAGTGCCTTCAGTCCGATTCCCGACAGCGATCCGCACCTGCCGCCCGCGCCACCACCCTTGATGCGCGAGCATCGTCTCTACCAAACGGATTGGCTCATTCGTCTTTACGGGTTTGAGATCAACGAGATTCTTCCGGACACACACGAGAATCTGGAATTAGACAAAGACCCGAAGCTCGCCTGGGCCCTGCGCAATCGTCACCTCTTTCCGGTGGATGTGAATAGTGCTCCGAAAGAGATGCTGCTGCGTGTGCCGGGCCTCGGTGCCACCATGGTGCAACGGATCCTTGGCTCACGCCGGCTGCGCAAAATCCGATTGGCCGATCTCGGTGCGTCCGCGTGGGTAAAAAAAGCGCGCTTCTTCATCACCACCGCCGACGACCATCAAGCGGCACGCCTCATCGACTCCACCACGTTCGCAGCGAAAGTGGTGGAGGCACCGACTCCCCAGTTGGACTTCTTCTCCGCGCTCACGGGGCAAGTATGATCACCGTAGCGCTGAATCGCACCTGGGATGACTGGCGCATGAAAGCGCGGGACCTCTTGGCGCAAAACATTTCTCCCGAAAACATTCAGTGGCTCTGTGATCCCCACGAGTTTCCGCTGGGGACTCCCTACTCTCCCAGTGCCATCCCGAGCGAACTCAAGCTCCCGCGAGAATTCATTCTGGCGGCGATGTTTGTCAGCGCCCATCGCGACGATTCGACCTGGGCACTGCTCTACAAGATCGCCTGGCGGATTCAGAACGAAGAGCGGCAGCTCATGAAGATTGGCGTGGACCCCGATGTCCGAGAATTGGAATCACGCCGCCATTCCGTTGGCCGTGACCTGCACAAGATGCACGCCTTCGTGCGCTTCCGTGGAATCAAGACGGAAGACGGGACTTGGTATCAGTCCTGGTATCGCTCCGATCACCGCATCACTCGCTTGGCAGCGCCTTTTTTTAAAGATCGCTTCAACGGCATGAAGTGGGTCATCATGACCGCTGACGAAACCATCGCCTGGGATCAAAAGGAGCTGAGCTTTCTTCCCGGCGTCGCAGAGTGTGAGCTGCCACCGGATCACAAAGAAGATCTCTGGAAGACCTACTACTCGTCGATCTTTAATCCGGCCCGGGTGAAGGTCGCCATGATGAAAAAAGAAATGGCCGTGCGCTACTGGGATCGGCTTCCGGAGAGCCAGCTCATCGCTCAGTTGCTGGCGGATGCGCCAGCGCGCGTTGCGGAGTTCCAACGCCTGCACGGCACATTAGGTGTGCAACGGAGCTGGACGAGCTGGGACGAGTGGAACACGAATCTCGCGAAATGCCGCACCTGCGGCCGCTGTGAGCTGGCACCACAGAAGAGTGCCGATGATCCGCAAGCAAAGTATGTGTTTGTCCTGAGTGACCCGAATCCCGTCGCGCGTGACGAGTTGGTTCAACGACTCAGCAAAGAACACGTGAACCTCGCCGATTGCTACATCACCTATGCCGTGCGCACGGCGAATGGGAGAAAACCGCGCCCTCCAGAAATTGCGGCGTGCCGGCCCTGGCTGCAATCGGAGATTCGTTTGATCAAGCCCCAGGAAGTGATCTGCATCGGAAAAGAAGCGTACTTAGCGGTCCATGGAAAACTTCAGACGGCCGGAGACATCGTCAGAGTGTCGCCCACTTTCAGCGAGGCAGGAATCACTCCCGCGGGAACCTCGAGCACTTTACGAGTCTTAGAGTAGAACCACGTATGCCGCCAAGGCTTAACGTTGCGGAGAATCTTGATGACTCGATTGTCGTGCGTGAGAAACACCATGTCCAAGCTAAAAAACATGAAGGTGGTTTGCATCGCTGATGCGGGCTCAAAGAGCAGGCCATTCACATGCGGACGAGTGCGGAACATGTAGCCTGAGAGGCGCAGCCAAAAACTATCCGCCAACGCGACATCGCGAACAAAAATCTGACCTTCGTGCTGAATATGAACTTTCATGCTTGCCCACAGTCTACCCTAAATCTAGACTCACTTCATGAAGATTTTTTTCCTGCTGTCTTTCGTTTTTACGAGCTGTGCTCCCGTGACGGCACCTCCTCCCCTGCTGTGTCAGAAAAACTCTGACTCGCAAGGTAGTGAAGTGGAATTCACGTGCCAAAATTCGCAGCTTAAATTCGTGGCGCTCTGTGATCTCTCGCAGGACCCCCTGGAATTCGGCTCGGCCAGTCTAGATATTCGCCAAGGCCGCTGGGTGCAGTATGGTGAAAACGAGGGCTTGGCGTTTTCAAAAGGTGACGGCTCAGGCTTCATCGTGTGCCGCAAACTCATCCAAGGCGCGAACTGACCCCGATTGACGCCAATCCATCGGCTTCCTACAATCTTGGGAGGAGATTCTCATGACTAAAGTCGCTGCTCTTTCGCTCTTGCTCTTACTGGCCGGCTGCGCCTCTAAAGTAGACAACGAGCGTCATCCCGATTCTATCGCCACCAGCGACGAGGGACTCGATGCTTACCTCGGTGAAGTCTACGAGGCGAACGAAGAGCAGTCGATTCAGAAAGTCATCAGCGAAGCCATGGTCGCCTTGAAGCGCGACTACCATCCGCCGCGAGTTCCCCGTGATGCCCACGCGAAATCTCACGGCTGCTTGCAGGCTTCTTTCACGGTCCGAAACGAGGCTCTCCCCAAGGAACTCCGGGTCGGGGTGTTTGCGAAAAATAATGTATCCTATCCGACGTGGGTAAGATTCTCTAACAACACCAGCGATCCGATGTCCCACGACAAGGACCTCGACCTGCGCGGCATCGCCATCAAAGTCATGTATGTTCCGGGCAAGAAGATCATTCCGAAAGAAGCCGACGAACAGACCCAAGACTTCCTGATGTTCGCCAGCCCCATCTTCTTCGTGAAGGACATCAAGGACTACGCCGAATTCATCAAGGCCCTCGGCAACGACGCCGCCTTCCGAGACCTGCTCACGCGGCCCCGTTCGTTGGTGCAACTGGCGACGGCCCAGCTGAAAGCGAAAGGAAAAAAGAATCCGCTCAAGCTGAATTACTTCAGCGCGGTTCCCTTCCGCTTAGGACTCAAAGAAAATCCGGCCCGCCGCCAAGTGAAGTATTCGGTGAAGGCCTGCGATCCCGTGGCCGCGAAGAACGCCCCCAACGGCGATCCGAAGAATCCGAACTTCATGCGCGCAGCTCTCAAGCAGAGCCTTGAAAAAGAAAGTGCCTGTTTCCAATTCCAAGTCCAACTCGGCGACCCGGCAAAGCAAAGCAGCTACCCGGTCGAAGACCCCAGCATCCTCTGGCCCGAGGCGCGCAGTCTCACGCATCCGCGCACGTTCAGTCCCTACACCACCGTGGCCATCCTGCGGATTCCCCAGCAAGACTTCGACACGCCCGAGCGCGATCAGTTCTGCGAGCACCTCAGCTTCACGCCGTGGCACTCGCTCCCGGAGCACCGGCCCCTGGGTCGCACCAACCGCATGCGCTTGAAGCTGTACGAAACGATCTCAACTTACCGTCACAAGGCGAACGGCGTTGCGAAACGTGAACCGAAGACTCTCGATCCCAAAACCGCCTATCCCAATCGCTAGCTTCGACTCGTCGCAGTTGTTGTGACGTTACGTTCACAATAACTGCACGTCCTGGAGAAGTCCGGACCGCAGTAAATCCTTAATCTCACTTCATGAACAACATTCTCTTAAGGAGATTTCACATGAAGTTATTAAGATACGCGGGACTATGCCTTATTCTCATCGGCGCCGGTTGCGCGAGTCGACCAGAACCCGCCGCCATCTCGAAAGCCGCCGGCCCAGAAGCCGCGATGACTGCTCAGCAAGAAGTGCTCGAAGAAGCTCATCGCAATCATGTGGACGTGCTCTCTCCCGTGGCGTTCAAAGAAGCAAGTAAGTTCATGGAAAAAGCAAAAAAACAAAAAGATGACAAAGACATCTACGAATCCTTGGGCATGTCCAAGGCCTACCTCCTCGAAGCGCAAGCTGAAACCAACGCTCGTAGCCTCGACCTCAGAGATGTCGTCGACGCGCGCAATGAAGCCATCACGGCCGGTGCTGACTTCGAGGCTCTCGATTCAACGGACAATGATTTGATGAAATTCACCAAAGACTCTGACGACTACAAAGAAATGAAGACCGCTGATAAAAACAAGATCGCGGCGAAGTATCTCAAAGTCGAACTCGCTGCGATCAAGACGAGCAAACTCGCAGAGATCAAAAGTACTCTGGATGTGGCCAAGTCAAAAGGAGCCAACACTCTGGTGCCTAAGACTTATCGTACGGCGATGATGCGTTTCCGCGCAGCGGAGAAGGCCATCGAAACAGATCGCCACTCGCAAAATTATTATCAACCGGCCGTGAACGCTGCAGCGGCAAGTGCGAACCGGACCTTGAGTCTCGTAGAAACGGCGGTGGCCACGCAAAACCAAACGCCCGAGCAACGTGCGCTCACCCTCGATGCGCGCAACAAGGCGCTGAGAGAAGCCGATGAAATGAACACTGAAGTAACGGAGGCTAGCCTACAAAAAGATGAAGCTCTCGCCGCGCAAGGTGCCTCACTCAGTGCTATGTCCGATGAGCGCAACGAACTCAAGATGAAAGAGATGCAAGACAAAGCCGTGGCAGATGCTGCCGCGAAGTTTGATTCTTCGGAAGCGGAAGTTTACCGTCAGGGCCAGAACCTGGTGATCCGTCTCAAGCAAGTCAACTTTGCATCAGGCCGCTCGGAACTTCCGGCGCAGTCGATGCCTGTCTTGGGTAAAGTTAAATCAGTGCTCCAAGATTTGAATCCGCAAGCCGTCATGATCCAGGGCCACACCGATGCCGTGGGTTCCGCAACCAAGAATCAACGACTCTCAGAGCAACGGGCCGCCGCCGTGGCGAAGTACTTCGAGTCTGACTCCGCTCTTTCGAGAAATCAATTTGACACCGCTGGCTTTGGCTTCTCCAAGCCACTGACGTCGAACAAGACTCGCGAAGGCCGTGCCCAGAACCGTCGCGTCGATATCGTCATCACTCCGGCCTCTCAACTCTAAGGAGCTCCCATGAAAATGTTTCTCACTTTCGGACTCGTGCTTTTTTCACTGATCACACTCCCGCCGTACGCCGACGGCATCGACAGCAATGTCGCTGTGGTTGAGTTCGAGGAAGGGACCGACTACGCCAAGCTCGATGACAGCATTTTTTGCTCCGTCGGTTTGGTGAATCGTGGCGGCCGCATCCTCCGTCGCTACGATGGACGCAGAAGTTTCCGCACCGCTCGCTGTGAAGCTCCGATGAATCGTTGCCGGCAAGACATCGGCTACGGTCGCCGCCTGCGCGGCCTTCGCTGCGTCGAGCTTCGCTACTAGTCTCTTACTAGGGCCCCCATCCGGGGGCCCTCTTTTTTAAAAGCAAACCATGGTGCGGAAGCAATGATGATCCCTTTCGAGATTGAGATCTTTAAAAGTGAAGGTTTTTTCACAGCGATTATGATCCTGACCGGTGAGCCACATTCACAATTCGTGCAATCCAAAGAAAAGTCACCTCAAGTTCAGTCGTGCTCAGCCCTTTTCTAAGGCCAGCAATTTTTTCTTGCGCTCGAGGCCCCACCGATAACCGGCCAGCTCCCCATTTCCTCGCAGAACACGATGGCAGGGAACAACCACAGCAATACCATTTCTCGCGCAAGCACTCGCCACCGCACGGACGGCCTTGGGTTTGCCCAGCTTCACGGCGAGCTCACGATAAGAAAGCACCTTTCCCCGGGGAATTTTCTGAAGATACTTCCAGACGCTCAGCTGAAATGCTGTGCCTTTGATATCGAGCGGCAGATCAAGCTGAACGAGGGTTCCCTTGAGGTAGTCATTGAGGGCCTTGACCCACAACTTAAACTGCGCCGTTTGAGATTTTCTCATTTTTATGAGCGTGGCCTTGGGAAACTCATCTCGCAAAAGGCCCAGCAGCTTTTCGTCAGTTTCAGCGAACTGGAGGAAACAAATCCCTCGATCCGTGGCGGCCAGGAGAATCTTTCCTAAGGGTGTCGGTGCTATCGCATAGGAGAGCTCAAGACCCGCTCCCATTTTTTGGTATTCTTTCGGGGTCATGCCGACTCGTTGATCGAGTCTCTCGTAAATCCGGCTCGAGGACCCATGGCCGGAATCGTAGACGGATGCTGTGATCGACTTCTTGGTTCTCAGTCCCGTCTTGAATTTCTTCAGACGACAGGCCTCCTGATACTCCTTGGGACTCACTCCAATCTGGGCCTTGAACCTTTTCTGTAAATGAGTCGCACTCAACTCAGTGTGTGCCGCTAGCTTTGCCAGGGATAGGGTTTCATCGCAGTGGGCCTCGATGAAGCGCGCCAGCTCGATCATGAGTGTGTCAGCAGACTTTTTCATGACCATAGCTTAGGCCATCTAGGGTTGAGAAAATATCCGTTTCTTGCTGACTCGTTGATTCAGGTACCGTTCGCTTTTGCTCATGTTCTAGAGCTTGGTCATGCTCTCTGCGATCCAGTCGGCATAGGCGAAGACCAGCGTCGTCCCCGCGCCGCTGGCGCACCCGTCGAAGGTGTAGGTGTTGATCCCGATCAGAGTAACGATGCCGTCGTGCACGAGGAAGGTCGGACCGCCGGAGTCGCCGAAACAGAGCGTCGAGAACGGAACGATGGGTTTGAGCACGAGGATCTTCTCCGAAACCTTCTCCCCCGTCATGCGGCCTTCTCGCAGCTTGAGATCGGAGGTCTGCGTCGCCTGGTGCCGCCCGTAGCCGGCGATGAAAAACGTCGACGTGAGACCCAGCTCCATGTCGAGGAGATCGGTGAACGTGAACGCGTACTTCACGGGGAAGAATGCGCTCGGGTACGTCTTCGAAATTTTTACCAGAGCGATGTCATCTTTGTTCGAGCCCTTCGCGTACGACTCGTGCTTGATGAAGCTGGTCGAGCGGACGGTCGTCGATGTCCCACCCGCGAGGTCCTGGAACACGACGTCGATGTGCTTGATCTTCTGTCCGTGCAGGCAGTGAGCGCTGGTGAGCACGATGTCACTTTCGATGAGGGATCCCGTGCAAGTGGACGAGGCCCACTGATCATTCACGATGCTGAGTCGAACGGCGTGCTGGGAGATCGGGTTCTGCGCCGTCACCTCGGTGCCACCGATGAGGCGCGCGTAAGCAACCGAGCTGATGACGGTGGCACACAGGCCTAGAAATAATGATCGAAGAGCGATACGCACGATACCTCCAGAGGGGTCGCACGCATCATACCTCTCGCTGGCGCTCGGAAGGTCCCGGTGGCAATATTTACACGGCGAGTAGAAACGAGGATTTCCGGATGGTTACGTCTGTAACCGCACCTGTAAAATGTTCAAATCTCCTGCCATGAATCAAAGGTCTTGCTAGAGATGGGCAGATAAACATTTTTCTTTAGACCAGGACTCACATGTTGAAAACACTCATTGCCTTGGCCATGACAACTCTCTTCACCGCATGCTCGCAACCTTCCGGATCGAGCTCGGGCCCGAGCTCGAAACAAATTGAGCAGGTTGATAATCTGCGCTTCTTCGAGGGCTGGAAGTGCCTGCTCATTGGTGAGAACGCGGAGAAGAAAGACATCTTCGTCACGCGCCAAGAAAAGTCCACGGGGATCGAAGTCACGCTCAATGACTACGAAGGGAACTTGCTGTCCTCGAGAGGGATGACGATCGGGAACTTCAACTTCTGGACCTTCTTC
>JAIXOY010000087.1 GCA_027486525.1 Pseudomonadota bacterium | reverse complement strand
TCAACCGGTGCCGCGAAAGCCATGGGCGAAGTGATTCCCGAGATGGCAGGCAAGCTTGATGGTTACGCTGTTCGCGTTCCGACTCCCGATGTGTCGATGGTGGACCTCACGGTGACTCTCAAAAAACCGGCCGATAAAAAGTCGATCAACGCAGCCATGAAAGAAGCGTCTCAAGGCTCTCTCAAAGGTATCTTGGGTTACACCGAAGAAGAGTTGGTCTCGGTCGATTTCATGGGCAACCCGGACTCGTCAATTTTCGATTCGAAACTCACCAACGTCATCGGCAACACGGCGAAAGTCGTGAGCTGGTATGACAACGAAGTGGGGTTCTCGAATCGTGTTCTTGATCTTGCAAAATTCGTTGGCGCAAAACTTTAAGGACAACCCATGCAACTGAAATCCATCCAGGACGCCGATCTCAAAGGCAAAAAAGTCCTGGCCCGTTTTGACTTCAACGTACCGCTCTCAAAAACAGAGCCACGTACCATTACGGACGCGAGTCGCATCGATCTGGCCTTGCCGACGATCCGTCTCATGCTGGAGAAAGGCGCATCGAAAATCATTCTCATGAGCCACCTGGGTCGCCCGGATGGTCAGGTGAATCCGAAGTACTCACTCGAGCCGGTAGCGACTTACCTCGCCGAGCAGCTCGGCGTAGATGTCGTGCTGACAACTGGCCCGGTCGATGTGGGTGTCAAAGAGTTTTTACAATTGCCCGAGACAAAAATAGTACTTCTCGAAAACTTGCGTTTTTCTCCTCTCGAGGAAAAGAACGACCAAGAGTTCGCCGAGAAACTTTCAACCTACGGGGACGTGTATGTGAACGACGCTTTCGGCGCCGCTCACCGCAAACACGCGTCTGTGTACGGCGTGAACAAGTTCTTCGCGGGCCGCGCCTACGCCGGTCTGCTGCTGGAAAAAGAGATCAAAGCGCTTGGCCACTTGATGGACAAGCCCGCCAAACCTTTCGTCGCCGTGCTCGGTGGGGCGAAAGTCGCCGACAAGATTAAAACCATCGAGCGCTTGCTCGTGCTCGTCGACAAGATCTTGATCGGCGGCGCCATGGCGTACCCGTTCCTCAAAGCGAAAGGTCTACCCGTCGGTAAATCTCTCTGCGGAGACGAGGACGTCGCGCTCGCGAAGCATCTGCTCGCGCAAGATAAGGGCGGCAAGATTCAACTTCCGGTGGATCATGTGGTCGCGAGCAGTCTAGATGCCGAGCCAAGCTTCTCTGCCACGATCGAGAACGATAAGATGGGTCTTGATATCGGCCCGGCGACCATCGACAAATACGCGCTTCACTTGAAAGGTGCGAAGACGATTTTCTGGAATGGGCCGATGGGCTTGTTTGAGAATCCGAAATTCGCTGTCGGGACGATGGAGATGGCGAACTACATCGCCCACTCCGGTGCCTTCACGGTCGTTGGTGGTGGTGATTCCGTCGCGGCCGCTCATCAGAGTGGGTTCGCAGATCAGTTCAGCCATGTTTCGACTGGCGGTGGAGCTTCTCTCGAGTACATTGAGAAAGGTGAACTCCCCGGCGTGAATGCCTTGCGAGGCCTCTAATGAAACTCATCGTTGGTAACTGGAAAATGAATCAATCGCAGGCGCAGGTCCGTGATTTTTTCCACGCTCTCAAGTCCGGCCCTCGTCAGCAGGAAGCGTGGCTCGCTCCGCAGGCTTTGCACATTGGGCTCGCGCTCAGTCTAGCACCCCACGATGTTAAAATCGGCGCCCAGAATAGCAGCGAACAAGACAGCGGTGCCTTTACCGGAGAAAATTCCCCGGCGACGTTGAAAGATCTCGGCGCGAGCTTTGTCTTGGTCGGTCACTCGGAACGCCGGCAAATCTTTCATGAAACGAACGGCAGTTGTGCCGCGAAAACCAAGCGCGCGCTTTCTCACGGCCTCGCCGTTATTTATTGTGTCGGTGAATCGTTGTCCGAGCGTGAAGCGGGACAAACCCTGAACGTGGTGAAGCAACAACTTCGCCAGGGCCTGAGTGATCTCGCCGGATGGCATCCGGGCCAGCTGATCGTGGCCTACGAACCCGTTTGGGCGATCGGCACTGGTAAAGTCGCGACACCGGCGCAAGCACAGGAAGTTCATGCGGCGATCCGTTTGGAGCTCCAGGAAATGTACTCTGCTGCGGGTCAAGCCGTGCGCCTCCTCTATGGTGGCAGTGTGAAGCCGGATAACGTTAAAGAGCTTATGGGGCAACAAGACATCGACGGTGCCCTCGTGGGCGGCGCGAGCCTCAAAGCGACAGATTTTCTAGCGCTGTGTCAGTAGAACTGGTTTCTTTTATATCGGCTCGCATGTTACAACAGATGACCTAGGAGAATTTTATGATCACCACCCTTATTGTTTTGCATGTCATCATTTGCGTCCTTCTCGTCGTCACCGTGCTCTTGCAGTTCGGCAAAGGCGCTGAAATGGGTGCCGTGATGGGTGGCGGCGCTTCGCAAGCCGTTTTCTCGAGCTCAAGCAAAGGTAACTTCTTCACTAAGCTCACCAGCGTCTTGGCCGTTGGTTTCATGTTGAACTCGATCGCACTCACAACTCTTAAGAGTCGTGCGGCGAAGAAATCTTTGTTCGACGACGAGCAAGAACTCGCCGCTCCTTTGAATAGCGACACGGCCACACCTGCGGCCGGTGCAGCAGCACCAGCTCCAGCGGACGCGACAGCGGCTCCCCAAGCGGCGGCTCCTGCCCAGCAAACGCAGCAGCCTTCAGCGCCTAATCAAGCGCAGCCGCAGCAAGCGACACAGCAGTAATCATCCAAAGCCACCTTCGGGTGGCTTTTTTTTTGCCATGGAAAACCATCCCCTCTTCGTCCCCCTCATCTCCATCCTCGCGGGTTTCATCGACGCCATTGCCGGTGGCGGTGGACTGATCACCATTCCGATGTGGACCCTGGTCATGGGACCCGGGGCGCACGTCGTGGCCACCAACAAAGTCGGTGCCTGCGCCTCGTGCGTGATGGCCCTGTGGGTGTATCAACGGCACCATCCCGTGCCGTGGCGTGAGGGCTTCTGGTTTCTCGTCGCCATCAGCATCGGCTCATTCATCGGCTCTCAACTCACGGGCCTGGTGCCTACGCATATCTTTGCCTGGATGCTCTTGGCACTCTGTCCGCTCATTTTGATGATCGTCTGGTCGAAAGAACGTCTGTTTGCGGAACGTCCGAGCGAGCCTACCGCCCTCAGTAAGTTCATCTTGGCCGGACTGTTGGTCGGAATTTACGACGGCTTTTTCGGACCGGGCGGCGGCACGTTTATGTTGCTCGCACTCTTGTGGTTCACGTCGATGCCGCTCATGAGTGCACTCGCGCTTTCTAAACTCTCCAACTCACTCTCTGCTGGGATCTCGCTGGGTGGCTTCGCCATGCAAGGCCTGGTGGACTGGAAATGGGGCGCGATCGGCGGTCTTTCGATCGTGATCGGATCGTTCCTGGGAGCTCAACTCACCAAACGCAAGACCGTCGGCGTGGTGAAGCCGGCGCTCACTGTCGTGGTGGTACTGCTCATGGGAAAGTTACTGTGGGATCAACTCAAAGGGCCTTGAGCTCGTAAGTACACTCAGCTTTCTCTTTGCTGATACGGTCTTCGTCGTGCAAGTCTCGCGAGGTGAATCCAACGGTGATGTGCGGGGCCCAGCGCTTCCAGGCGAAGTCTTCGGGGATTCCACCGTTGGCCACGAAACGACGCCAGACCTGATTGCGGAACTCGCGCAGCTCTGCGGACTCGACGGAAATGAACCAACTCTCCTCCGTCTTCTCACCCAAGACGGCCGTGACTTTTTTTAGACACAGCACCTTGATCGGCGCTTTCATGCTGCCTTCTTTCGCGACGATCTTGTCGATCGTGTTCATCTTGAGAGTCTGCGAAAGGATGCGAAACTCCGGCGGAGTGATGACGGTGATGTGGGCCTCTCCGCGGTGCTGGAGTTTCTTCCCGATCCGCTTCTCAAGCTCTTCGCGGATTTTTTCCACCGGGCCGTAGGGCATCGGGATGCCGACCCAATCAGACTCGGGCTTGAAGTAGGGTCGTTTCTCGAGGGACTCGAGCCCCTTGATGTCGGACGTGAAGGTTTCGACGGCGAAGCTGGTGAGTGAAAAGCATAAAACGAGGAAGATCATTTCTTCTTCTCGTTACTAACGACGCGAATCTTACCGAAGTCGGCCGTGGCGAGGGCCTTCACTTCTTCGATGGGCAATTGCGCCCAGGGAATCGTCGGATCGAAGCGATTCGAGAGCGTGATGTCTTTGCGAATATCCGAGCGCACGTAATCCACGTGCTTCTCAAAGACATCAAAAAGCCAAGGCTCGAGCTTGATGCCGCGGAATTTCTTCATCACGCCAACGGCATCTGCGACGAGCATCACCTGGCTATAGGAGCGCTTGGTGGTGATGGCATCGAAGAAGTCCGCGATGGTACAGGCCCTGGCCATGGGATGAATTTCTTCTTCCCGTTTCTTCGTTGGATAGCCGGTGCCATCCCAGTTTTCGTGGTGTTCGTGCACGATGCGCGCGATCACATTCACATCGATGGTGTGGTGCACTTTTACGTGACCCGAGAGCAGCAGCTCCAGTCCAAAGTCTGGGTGCAACTTAATCTGCTCGTACTCAGCTTCCGTCAGACCGCCGGGATTATTCAAAATATGCGTCGGAATTTTTACCTTCCCGAGATCGTGCAACAAACCACCGAGGCCAATATTCACCAAGTCTTGGCGCGGAGCTTTTGGATGGGCCGCACGCCAAATGCTGATGCTGTACATGGAGACGTTGACGGAGTGGTCGTAGGTGTAAAAATCGTGGAAGCTTAGATTACTGATCAAGCCGCGCAGATCGTCGATGCCGTATTCTCCGAGGAGATCGACCATGTTTTCCACGACCTCGCGGCATCCTTCGATGCCGGCCTCCAGGAGTTCGGTGGAGAACTCGCGTTTACCATCAAAAATACGGCCGAGATATTCCAGCGCCGAGTCTTTGATGACGTGGGCCTTCTCAGTGTCATCGCGCTGCTCTGATTGCACCAAGCTTCTCATGTAGAGGCTACGCTGATCTTCCGGAATATAAATTTGCAGATATTTCTTGCGCAGATTTTCGAGATCATCGGAACTGAGTGATTCACCGGACGGAAAAATGCGCACAAATTTTTCCCGCTCTTTGAGCGACGAGGAATTTACGAAGAGATCGAACGGAAGCGCGTTTCCAGTATCAATCAAATCGTAGCGGACGGAGAAAAAGCTCCGGAGGGCCGGGGAGGTCTGCATGGCTAAAATTGTAGCATGGGAGGGGAATTTGTCGTGCTTGAAAGGCCTTAAACCCAATAGAAAGGCCCACCGGAGTGGGCCTAGCGACAACTTAATGGGTCAGTTTTAAGTCTAGAACGGGATGTCGTCAGAGGCGAAGTTCGCTTCCGTTGAAACTTTGTAATCCTGGTTCATGTCCATCGGTGCCGCACCTTGGTTCATGCCGGCAGAACTATCAACGTGGCGCTCACCGCCTTTGTTGTCAGAGGGGCCGCCGATGAATTGCACAGTGGCAGCGTTGATTTCAGTCATGTAGCGCTTGTTGCCGTCTTTGTCGTCCCATGAACGAGTTTGCAAGCGGCCTTCGACGAAAGCTTGGCGACCTTTTGAGAGGTACTGGTTGCAAAGTTCTGCGAGTTTTCCCCACACGACGATGCGGTGCCATTCGGTCTTTTCTTGTTTCTGTCCGCCCTTGTCGGTCCACGCTTCTGTCGTGGCAATCGAGAAGTTACAAACCGGCGCGCCGCCTGGTGTGTACTTCAACTCTGGGTCCTGGCCCAAACGTCCGAGCAGGATCACTTTATTAACGCTCATAGAATCTCCTTTGCCTGATGGTGAGGCATGTTGTGGTTTGTGATTTCCATCACGAATTTCGCGTGCCCAGAGGCTACTTCAAACGCAGCACTACGGAAACGGTCAGGTTCTCACTTAGGCCATCACTTGCGGAAAATGTGCCAAAAGAGAAATGAGCGAAGGCCTTGAAATAGTTCAAGGCCGCTCGTGATCAAATAAATTTATTGGAGACTACTGAGAAATTTCTGACTGAGGTTGCGACTTTCTCGCGCGCAGCAGCGGAGAATCTGGATTATCGCGCAAAAAGTTTTCCACATGCTTGCGCGCAATGCGCACGTCTTTGCGATACCAGGTCGGATCAAAGCCACACGTCGAGCACTTCACGTCACGACGATAGAGGGATTTGCGCGTGAACTCGAAGCCCGCCCACATGATGAAAAAACTCCCGAGAGTTTTCCATTCGAGGATAGGGAAAAGGGCCCAGGTCAAAATGACGGTGATGAGAGCAATCTGGCCGTAGTGGCGCGGAGATAAATTGTTATCGTATTGAAGAGCACGCGGGGTGCGGCACAGAGCGCATTAGCAGTCGCGGTTGGCAGATTTTTTCAAGGTCACCTCTCTAGAGCTATTAAACCATGCGCGAATCGCAAGATTGTAGTGGGCACAAATGGCCGCCGGCCTTGGAAGAGGTTGCGGCCATAAATGGCCGCCGGCCCCCCTTCGGGGGCCGAGGTGTAGAAGCTGTTGGTGGCGGGGTGTAAACCGGTGGGAAACAGAGGGGGGACGGCCTAGCAGCACACGTTCCACATCCCGGACCAAGGCCCTGCGTGCCGGGATGCTTTACACCTTCCAAATCCCATACCAAAATGCTCATACATGATTTCGCTCACTTCCAACCTTGTAGGGACAAAACGCGCCGGCGAGCGGGGCCAAATCAGCATCTTCTTTGCCTCCAGCCTCATCGTGCTTATTTCCATCATCGCCTTCGTCATCAACATTGGTTTGTTCGTGAAGGCGAAGATCAATCTGCAGAACGCCACGGACGCATCTGCATACGCCGGTGCGGCGGTGCAAGCGCGCATGCTCAATCGCATCGGCTACATGAACTGGGAACTGCGCAACAACTACAAAGAGTGGATGTTCAAGTACTACGTGCTCGGCAATCTCAACATCGACAATGTGATAGCCCCACCTGGGTCTGGCAACGTCAACTACCGCATGCAACCCGACCCCAACATCACCGGGGACACCGGTAAAGATCTCTACAATTTTCCCTCGGTGTGTCTGCACTACGCGGGTGTCCCCACCAACGTCTGCCGTCGCTACGCCATTCCCGGTATCCCGCGCTTCGAGCCAACGAACTTGGTGGGCATCGATGAGACGACCTCGTCATTCATCGATGCCATCGTGAAAGAAAAATCCAGTGACTGCTCCAAGCGCACGCAGCTGAATTTCAACATCACCAATCTGTGGGCGTACAACCTGCGCGACAGCAATGCAAACAACGCGTTCGTTGACGCCCCTCAGGTGGCGGTTGATCGCGTCGGTGCGTGGCCCAAGGGCGTGGAGCTCGCCATCCGCACCCGTGCGCTCGAGTACGCCATGAACCGCGCACCGATCAAGCTCTGCATCGATCCCGGGCTGAGCGCCTCGACATGCGACTTGGATGTGGACGATCTCCCGGATCAAAAGCACTACGGAAACGAGCGGCCAGCGAAGGCTTACTGGTCGGGGTATCGCAACCTCACCAACGAGGGCTCGAACAAAAATGAAGAGATGAAAGCCTCTTTCACGCTCACTGAACTGGCCCCGGAAGCGGTGACGTTTACTGACAACTCCCTGTCCACCATGCTCGCGGGCCCGAAAGGAAAGGAACCGAAGTTCTACGTGGATCTGAAGCTCCAGCTCGTGAACTACGCCACGTTCTTCACCGCTCTCATCGCCCGCGATGACGTGCTCAATGCCGCAGGCCAGGTGGTGAAAGCGGAAGGTGCCTGCGACGTTTCTAAGATTGCCATTCCGGTCCCCGGATTCCCGATGGGGTTCTATAAAAATCCGGAGGTCATCACCTACTACGCCGTGAAGGGCGAAGCCAATTTCCAGGGCCTCTTCAATCCGTTCACAGGCCAGGGCGTGGTCAAACTCACGGCCTACGCGGCGGCGAAACCCATGGGCGGACGGATCGGCCCCGCACTCTTCACCGCAGGCTCGGGGGCAGATGAAACCGTCGTCAGGACACGCACCACGGCGACCAACAAACGCTCGACGGCCTATCTCAGCGGCCTCGATCTCTCCACGGTCACGCGCAAAGGAACCAACGATCTGGTTGACGTCGGAGACTTCGCGCCCGGCATGCCGATTCCGATTAATAAAAGTGGCTTGCAGACGGAGCGCTTCTGGATCGCCAATGCGACGGACCAGGTGGGTGGCTTTGTCTCGGGCCCCGCCATCGTCTTCGGAATTCCGAATCTAGTGTATGACTTTGAAGGCACCAGCACGGATCCGAATGATTACATCAACGCCACCGAACCAACCAACATCGTGAAACCGAATCCCACCGGCGGGCCGAGCGATGACGTGTTCTCAGCGGGCCTCTACAAGGGTGCCCAGCTCACCATGTTCCGCGCCAATCTGGTGGGGGTGAACACCGTCGAGCAGATCACCCAGTCCATCTTCAACGTACGCGCACCCACGGCCTACGAAGCCGCCAACTACACCATCCCGGTGCCCTACGACCTTAGTCTCGACACTCCCAGCGGTAGCAGCGGCTTCCTCGACACGTTCGGATTCGTCGCAGGCGAGAAGGTCAACGGCCGCTACCAAGCGCAGATCTACGCTCCGCTCTTCTCGCAGAGTAATAGAGATGCGCTTTTCGCCGACGCTCCGTCCGTTGCCTCGGAGATCAAGCTCTTCATGCAGACGCAGCAAGAGGCGATGAAGAAGTATCGCAACTCGATGAACCTGGTGGCGAAGACGATCTTCGAGGACGACCCGGTGAAGTACCGAGACGCCGCCGAACGGATCTCCGATTTTAATTTTTCGTTGGCGGCAGATGCGGCGGATGCGAAGCCCAGCTGCAAGAGCATCGCGGGAACCTTTCTGCATTTCTACTTCGGGAACAGCAACACTCTCGGGAATCCCGTGCCTCCCGCCGGCAGTGCTTGTCCGATTTCTCTCGAAGAAAGCATCACCACCTACTTCAGTAACAGCGGCAGCTTGCGGCTCGATGCCCACAGCCACACCATCGAGTACAGCTACGACGATGCTCATCCGCGCAACACCGGCGGTGGGACTAAGATCATCAACTGGAGCGGGTTGCTCACGGGCTACATGCCTGGCCCCATGCGTGGTGCCACAGAGAATGGTGTTTTTTCGACTCCCTATCACCCGGATCAAGAAACCATGCGGCGAACAGGCTACTCCACTAAACTCGTGACGCTTAAATCACTGACGAGTTCGGGCCACTATAACTCGAGTGTGAATAATGCCCCGGTCTACGTGGAGGGTACTAACCCCGGTGGCTTCGTACCTCTCGAGTTAGACGTGCGACAAAACAATTTTCGCAACGCTCTAAATCTGAGTTCTCTGGGTGTTCCGACCACCGTCGCTCACTGACGCTTGCCCAACAAATTGGTGTGCCACTATACTAGGGTGAGTTTTTTCCTCCCATTCAATTAAGCAAAGGACCTCCCGTGGCAGCCAAGAAAGCGAAGAAAGCCCCCGCAAAAAAGAGTGCGAAACCAAAAGCAAAACCAGCTGGAAAAAAAGTCGCCAAAAAGGCCGTGAAGAAAGTGGCTGCTAAGAAAGTCGCGAAAAAAGTCGCGAAGAAAGCGGCCAAGAAAGTTGCAAAGAAAGTCGCCGCAAAAAAAGCAGCTCCGGCCAAAGCGGTCAAGCCAGCGGCGAAACCCGCACCGAAGCCAGCGGCGAAGAAAGAAAGCAAAAAAGCCATCACTCCTGTTGTCGTTCCCGCTCACGCGAAAGGCGCAGCGTTTGACGACGACTACGCGTCTGACGGCGCTGACGAGTTCGACGCAGACTTCGACGAAGAAGAAGAAGGCGAGGTCGATCCGAAAGCGGAGAAAGCAGCGAAACCCGCGGAAGAGTTCACTCCTGGTGAAGAGGAAGAAGAAGGCGCCTACGGCTACGGCTGGGGCTACGAAGAGGGCCTCGATAATCCGGAAGAAGCGGAAGAAGAAGACGAAGTCTTCGACGAAGACGAAGAGTACGTCAAAGGCCCGAAGAAGCCGGGCGAAGAAGCTGAAGACGACGAGTCTTACTAAACACACTGAAGACGTGGCCCGCAGGGGCCACTTCTTTTTTAGGGACCCATGAAAAAATTAGAACTGTACTACTTCGATGAGTGTCCTTACTGCCAACTGGTTCTGCGCACCATCGCGGACCTTGGTCTGAAGGATAAAGTCGCCTTAAAGAATATCCGTCGCGAGGCGGCCCATCGTGAAAAGCTCATGAAGGACACGGGACGCAGCACCGTTCCCTGTCTCTACATCGACGGCACTCCGATGTTCGAGAGCAAAGACATTGCTCGCTGGCTCACTGATAACGCAAAAGGCCTCTAGTGGAAATTCGTGATCCCGTCCATGGCTCCATCGCTATTTATGATGCCGAGATTCCCGTCATCGAACACGCCTTCTTTCAACGCCTACGAAACATTAAACAACTTGGTTTCTCCGAGTTCGTTTTTCCCGGTGCGACGCACACGCGCTACCTGCATTCCATCGGCGTGATGAACGTGGGCACGCTGGTGTTCAATGCCCTCTTCAAAGATCGCCTCTACGACAAAGAAGTGCAGCGCCTGCGCCAGACACTGCGCTTGGGTTGCTTGCTACATGATATTGGCCATGCGCCGTTGTCTCACACCACGGAACACGTGATGCCGCTCGTGAGTGCGTTGAAGCTCCCAACTCGTTTTGCTCCTGGCAAAGACCGCCAAGCGAGCCACGAAGACTACACGCTCAAGAGTATCGTGGACTCCAGCTTCACCACCTCGTTCAAAGGTGTGCGCGCGGACTTCGGCGTCACCCCCGAGGCCGTGGCCGAACTCGTCATGGGTGAAACCCGCGACCCGGCGTACTTCACACTTGATGGTGTCGATTGGTTCCCGCTCTTGCATCAACTGGTGTCGAGCGAGATGGACTGCGATCGCATGGACTATCTTCTGCGCGACAGTTACTTCTGTGGCGTGAGCTACGGCAAGTTCGACCTCGACTGGATCGTGGATAACCTCAAGGCCTGCGAAGAAGGCGGCCGCATGTACCTCGGCATCAGCGAGCGCGCCGTTTCGACGTTCGATGATTTCCTCTTGAGCCGCTTCCACATGTTCATGATGGTGTACTTCCACTACCGCGCCGTGTGTCTTGAGCAGATGCTCATGCGCTACTTCAAGGCCACCGGCACGAGCGAGTACGCGATCCCGGCCGACATCGAGGCCTACCTCGACCATGACGATCCACACCTGTGGAAAGTTTTGCGTAAGAGTAAGGACCCTTGGGCCGCGCGGATCGTGCGCAATGATATTCCTCGCAAAGTAATGGAGACCTTCGGCGCGGAGGGTGTGCAACACATGGAGACGCTCGAGAACTATCTCAAGGCGCAGAACATCGACTACATCAAGTGCTCATCCAAGGGCCGCTTGTCGAAGTACTACGCGGACTCCGCTCCCGCCAACGCCTACCCGATGA
Organism: Pseudomonadota bacterium; assembly: GCA_027486525.1. Classification (GTDB taxonomy): domain Bacteria; phylum Bdellovibrionota; class Bacteriovoracia; order Bacteriovoracales; family Bacteriovoracaceae; genus UBA6144. The sequence continues at coordinate 890 of JAIXOY010000087.1, read as the reverse complement.
AAGTTCTGCGGGAAGCTTCCATGGGTGGAACTCGCCGCCACATCAATGTGAACGAAGCCACGGATCTCTTCGAGAAGTACTCCAAGAGTCACGCCGTCACACGCTTGCACCTAGACTATGAGCTCCTTCCGTCGGCTCAGCAGAAAGCTGTGCTCGAGATCGTGCGAGCGGTGTAATGCAAAAATTCTTCCTCTACTTCATGCTGGTGATTGCGTACTTGGGACTCTCCAAGGCGCTGTCTCCCTCGGAGTTGGGGATGGACTACGTCCCCAACGAGAAAGGTCTCGGGCGGGTGATCCCGGGACAAAACGTCACGGTCGTCCTCACCGACACCCACGCCACCGGCTTTCTGATTAAAACCTACTATCAAAAATTTCGTCTCGTGCACGGCTTCCAGGGCGTGGAAGAAATGATCGTGCGCACCTCGCGCGACTTCGCTCTGAAAAATCGCAAGAACATCGGCATGTCCGTGTTTCGGCGGATCGAAGGCGAGGAAGAAACTCTTCCGATGCCTCCGGGCGTGGCCTATGTGGGCAACCGCGGCTTCGGAGAATGGCGCCCTGACAAACGGGGCCAAGTGCGCTGGCGCTTCTACCGCGCGTACAAGAATCTGCCGCGCTACTTAGGCTGGGGCACCTGGCGGCCCGAACCCGCGTTCTACGAAGAGTATGTCTCGCACAACGAACGGAAGAAAATTTTCTACGGTCTGGACGGTGAGTTTGGCACGGAGGGAAGAGTGACTCGCAAAAACTTTCCCAATTTCTTCAAGCCCGAGCGCCAGCAAGTCGTGGATCTGAAGACGCTGCTACTGAAGTACCTTAAAGAGAATTTCTAAAGGCCTTGCATGAATGAGATCTTCGATCGCCTCCTCATCCGCATCATCCTCGTCG
>JAIXOY010000148.1 GCA_027486525.1 Pseudomonadota bacterium | reverse complement strand
TCACGCAGTTGATCGGCACCCAAGGCGGAACGTCTGGCGGTAACTCACAAGTTCCTCCGAGTTCTGTGGATCTGTCGCTCGCTCCTCTCTTGATCAACCAACCGCAAGACGTCTTGAACCTCGTGGGCCTCGGCTCGCGCGTGTCGGCCGCCAACGGCATCGCTCCGGGTCGCGAGTCCTTCATTCTCCGCGCGCTTGATGCTCTTTCCGGTGCCCGTGTCCGTGCGCTTTCTCGTCGCCAGATGCCCGATGCCGTTAAAGACTTGGTGCTCTGCAACCTCGATAAGACCCAGGCCCTGTTGCAAAATTTTTCGGCCAACGACTTGAGTGTCACGATTGATCCGATCATCAACGCGGCCAACGGCGGTGTCTTCAACCTCGCCGACGGCAATCAGGCGCGTGCCGCCAGTATCACAAAAATGGTGCTCGATGGCCTCTCTGCCACCGGTACCATCACTCTCGGTGGCTACGACTACCACACCGGTGATCGCGTGCAAGGTGACCAACGTGATCTTGAAGCGGGACAAATGATCGGCCGGATCCTCGAAGCGGCCGCTCGGAAAAATACTCCCGTGGTCGTCTACGTGTTCACGGACGGTGGCGTAAGCGCCGGCGGGACAGTCGATGCGGCCAACGGTCGTCTGGTTTGGGGCGGCGACTCGGGTCAACGCTCCGGCTCTTTGATGCTCGCGTTCCATCCCGCAGGTAAACCGGCGATGCGCTCGGCGAACCGTCAGATGGGGGCCTACAAAGCGCAGAGCGGAAGCGTGGACGCTGTGGCAAGCCCGATGAGTAACTCGGTGACCAATCTCGCGAAGGCAGTGGTGCTAAACTACCTCGCACTTCACGGCGAAGAAAATCGTCTGGAAGAAGTCGTCGGCGATAACCCCTTCCAGATCACCATGAATCAACACCTCTTCTTCCGGAAGGTTGCATGACACCTGGCTTTTTCAAGTGGAGCGTGGCCACCAGTCTCATGACACTGGCGATGCTCTTCACCCAGTGTGGGAAACCATTCGCGACGAAAGGCGACCTCATCTACTCGGTGGATGGAAGTGGCCTCGCTGTTCCACTGGAAGGGGCCGACCCGAAGACGTCTTTGGAAGCCTTCGAGCAAACCGTCTATTTGGTCACGCGCCAGAACTGCACCAGCTGCCATGGCAATTCGCAGACTCCACTCCATGCGAACAGTGATTCAACAGTGGCCCACAACTCGCTCTTGAGTCAGTACAAAGTGAACTTCACCAATCCGTCCCAGTCGCGCATGGTGAAAAAAATTAAAGACGAAGGCCACAACTGCTGGAGCAACTGCGCGGCCGATGCGCAGGAAATGCAAGACGCCATTGCTGATTGGGGTTCGCGCCTCTCTCAGACCACGCCTCCGACAGGTGGCGGTGGCAACTTCACGAAAAAGACAGCGCAGAGTCGCACGATCCTCGCGGAACGGCAGGCCGTCACAGCGGGCACTGTGATCATCACGGCACAATCGGCCAGCGCCATGCTGACCGCTCCAATGATCTTGCGACCCGCTTCCGGCAACGATCCGGCCTACATCGAAGTTCCTAACGACGGCAACGATGCCACTCTCGCCAACAACGACGGCACGGCCGGTGTGGCGAACTTCACGATCAGCTCGACGGTCGCACGCGCCAACGGTGCCTTGTGGGGTCTGGTGAGCTCTCCCTCGGCCAGCGACGATTCGTTCCACGTGCGCATCAACAACGCCGGCAACTTCCCGGCGTGGACCTATCCGGCCACCAACGGTCTCTTCAAATGGTCGCGCGTGACCGGTAACTTCAACTTGAACGCTGGGGCGAACACCGTGCAAGTGCGCGAACGGGAAGACGGCGCGCAGTTGGCAATGATCCTCTTCACACCGGACCAAAGCTTTGTTCCGGCAGGAGCGGGCACCGCCGGCACGATCACGCTGCGCTACCCGCTCGATGCGATCTTGGGTGAAGCCGGTGCGAGTCTCGAAGTGAAGATCGAAGACTACGATGCCTTCAGCTATCGCCTCTCGGGTTTGCGACTCAACACGGGATCAAAGAGCGTCTACATCAAAAACATCCACGTGCTGGTGAACAACACCTACAACCCCCAGCACTCGAACTACACTCTGGTCGACCAGATGGTTCCCATGGGGGGCGGCATGGCCCTCTCGCCGTCGAACATGATCGTCTTGAAAGAGGGCGGCGAAGCGGTGGATAGGCTCAGCTTCTCCTTCGAGTTCCTGGAGTTTCGCTGAACCTGGAGCTACTTCAAACGAACGACAGCACGTGTCGGAGAAGTAGCTCTGGGTAGATCCCAAACCCAAACAACAAGATCAGCAGCAAGCTGAACGCGGCCTTCTGCCAGAACGCCAGCGTGATGGTGTCATCGAGGACTTCCTCGCGCTTACCCCGGAAGAGAAAGCTGTACACGCGGAACAGCGAGAGACCGTTCAACGCGGCCGCGAGAATGAGGCCTAGGCCGACGTAAGGATATTTCTCGATCACGGCGTGGAAGATCAGATCCTCGCCCACAAATCCCATGGTGAACGGCAGAGCGACACCCGCGAGGCAGAACAACAAGAAGCAAAGCCCCAGGAAGGGATTGCGCTCCTGGAGTCCATGGAAGCGCCGGGTCTGCAGCTCGCCGAGGTTCCATTCTAAGAGATACAAACACGCGATGAGACCGCCGAACGATAGTCCGTAGCTCAAGAACTGAAAGAGGACGCCGGCCTTCCCGGTGACACTGCCGGTCTCGAGGCCACAAAACAGCATGGAGAACTGCGAGAGCATGACGTAGAACACGGTCGAGCGGATGCGACGTTGCACGAAGGACATGTTGGCGAAGTACAATCCCGACACGATCCCCCAGCCGAGGATGTACGGCGTGAAGTGCGCGAAGCTCGCCTCGATCAGCGGCATGATTCCTTTCACGAAGAGATAGAATCCGAGATTCCCGACGTAGAAGCCGATGTTCAACGGGAAGGGCTTGGTTTTGTAGCTGGCCTTGAACCACAGATGAAAGGGAAAAATTCCTTGGCGGATGAACGCCGCCAAGATCAGCAGCAGCACCGCGAGGGCTTGGTGCTTCCCCTCACTGCACCTCGCCGCCGCCGGGCGGGCGTGGGGGC
>JAIXOY010000302.1 GCA_027486525.1 Pseudomonadota bacterium | reverse complement strand
CTGAAATGCGCCGACGGACGATCATTATGGGTGTGTTGAACGGGGAGTGCCGTTATCCGAAGCCAACTCATGGCAAGCGCGGCACGCAAAAACTTGTGACCGTGGCCCAGGCCCTTAAAAATCTCAAAGCGATGGACGGTAAAGTTCATAACCATAATCCGGCCCTGGCGCAGATCAAGAATCCGGAAGACCGTGAGCGCTTGAAGTTCATTCCGGCCGGCTCGGGCATTCGCTACCAAGAAGACGAGAAGGCCTACCTGCCGAAAAAACTTTGGTACGACATCGATTGGAATGAGTTGCGCGAAGGCCGTTTCCGGCAGACGCGTTTGCAGCGGTTGCCGCTGGATCGTCCGTCGCCGACGATTCTCACCGCACGCACCAGTTATTATCATCCCAAAGAAGCGCGCTACCTCACTCCCCGTGAAGCGGCCGCTTGTCAGAGTTTCCCCAACGACTTCATCTTTGAAGGTTCGCAGACCGCACAGTTCCGCCAGATCGGGAACGCGGTTCCGCCACTGCTGGGAAAAGTCTTGGGTGATGAAATCAAGAAGATCACGTTCAGCCGAGTCGGTAAAAAGAAACGGACGTCTACTCCGAAAGTGGTTGTGAACAACGTATTCGATTACGCAGTTCCCACTCACCTCTAGGCGAAAAAAGAATAAACTATGTGGCAGAAGATTTTTAGTCGTAAGATGCTCTCTATCTTTTTGACGGGCTATGCCGGCGGGTTGCCACTACTTCTTGTCGGATCGACCTTGCAGGCCTGGATGACCGAGGCGGGAATCGATCTCGGCACCATCGGACTCTTCGCTTCGGTCGGGACGCCTTATTCACTAAAAGTTTTGTGGGCTCCTCTCATGGACCGCTTCCACTTCTGGCCGGGACGTCGTCGTGGCTGGATGCTGCTGATGCAAGTCCTGCTTGTGATCAGTATCTTTTCGATGTCACTTTTTGAGCCGGCCGCCAACATCTACGGCATCGCCGTGATGGCATTGCTCGTGGCCATATTTAGTGCAACCCAGGACATTTCGATCGATGCCTACCGCCGAGAAATTCTGTCCGACGAAGAACTCGGGATGGGCTCGTCTCTCTACGTCGTCGGCTATCGCGTCGGTCTTCTCATCGCAGGTGCCGGCGCCTTGTGGATGGCGGACCGCTACTTGCTGCCAAGCGGAGGCGCCAACTGGCCTCTCGTTTATCAAGCCATGGCTGGAGCGATGGCGCTTGGTTTGGTCTTCACCGCCTTTGCTTACAAAGAGAGTGAAAAGTTCGAGAGTCCGCAGAGCTTGCAGGAAGCCGTCGTTGGGCCGTTCATGGAATTCTTTAAACGTGATGGCGCCATCCTCGTTTTGGTTTTCATCGTCCTCTATAAGTTAGGCGACACCATGGCGGCGAACATGACCACGCCGTTTATGCTCTTGAAGGGCTACACGAAGACGGACATCGCCACTGTGGTGAAAGGCTTCGGGTTGATGGCGTTGATCCTCGGGGGAGTTCTCGGAGGCATCGGAACGTTGAAGATGGGCATCACACGTTCGTTGTGGGTGTTCGGCATTCTTCAAGGCGTCTCGACGGCCGGCTTCTGCTGGTTGTCGATGGTGGAGACCAACATCACCAATCTTACTCTTGTGATTGCTTTTGAGAATCTCTCGGCGGGCCTCGGGTCAAGTGCGTACGCCGCCTTCATGGCCTCGATGACCAATCGGAAATACACCGGGACTCAGTATGCGCTTTTGACGGCGTTGATGGCGTTGCCGAGGACTTTCCTCTCGGCACCGACGGGCTACATGGCGGAAGCCATGGGGTGGAATGGATTCTTCTTATTCTGCACGTTGATCGCCATCCCAGGGATGGCCGTGATCCCGTTTCTTACGAAAAAAAGCCCCGCAGACCACAGCCCAACGCCTTAAGAATATCCTCACTGGTCTTTTTCAAGATCGGTGAGCTGGCGCTGTCGCGGCTCTGGCGACCGTACACACAAGACTGGTGCTTCACGCGACCGTTCGCTCCGGTGGTCTCATAATTTTTTTCGGCTTTTAGCTCAAGCAAGTACCTCACAACATCCAGTTGGCGCGTGGTGATCGCGGCGATGAGCGCCGTCTTATCGCTTTCATCCATGGCTTCAAGATCAGCACCATTCTTGACGAGCACTTTCATCTGCGCGACTTTGCCGGCCTTGGCCGCCAGGATGAGGGGCGTGGTGATGTCGGCACGATCGCCTTCCACATTCATGCCGTAGCCGAGTAACAATCCCAAGGCTTCCACGGACCGAGCTTCTGTGGGCAAGGCCAAAGAGCGTTCCAGGAGCCCTGGATTCATTTTTAACTTGATGACTTGGGGACGACGGAGCAAAAACTCGCGGAGAGCTCTGATGTCTTCGCGCTCGAAAAGGCCTGCCACTATTTCTTCGTCACTTCCCCCGCGCACGGTGAGAATGCGAACTTGCATCGTGGTGGCGAGATCACTCAGGCCCAATTCGCGAGCGATGGAAAGTGCGTCGCGGTCGCGGTTATCGCGTAGGTTGATGTCCGCGCCGCGCTCGATGAGCCACTCGGCGAGTTCCACCTCTTCCATGACGACCGCGATGATCAAAGGCGTGCGCAAGCGGGCATCACGGTCGTTGATGTCTGCACCGTGAACCACCAGCATGCGGACCAAGGGGTCGTTTTTGTTTTTGAGAGCGAGGAAGAGCGGGGTTTCGCCGTTCTTGTCGGTTTTTTCTGGATCAGCGCCGGCGCGAAGCAGGACGTCCACCAGCGATGCGTTGTTGCGAGTAATGCTGTAAGTGAGAGGGGTACAGCCATCGCTTAACTGAACGTTGGGATTGGCCCCTTGGCGTAAAAGTGTTTCAGCGGTCCGAGGATTGTTGGTTTCAATCGCGGTGATGAACTGCTCGCCGATGGTACCGGCGCTGCGAGCGGCGTTGCCAGTGGATGTTGGCATGCCATTATCTTTAGCTTTCTTTCCACAGCCCACGAGGGCCAATAAACACGCGAGAATTAAAGTTTTCATGCTCCCATACTAAAGTGTTTAGGGATGAGGAGGTTGAGACCATGAAAAAAAGAAAGGGCCCCCGAAGAGGCCCTCTAATTAGCTTTGAATGGCTAACTCAGCGAGATTAGAACAACTTGCCTTTGTTCTCTTTGCGCTTCGAGTAGTCGATCAACTTCTGGAGGCGTGCTTTGCCTTCTTTGTTGAGGTTCATGAGAAGCAAGAGACCGCCGTTCTCACCGTTCTGGTCGTTACCAACCAAAGAGATGTTACCGATGTGCTTGTTTTCCATGTAGAGGCGGAAAGTTACGATCGCGCCTGGAGCATCAACTTTGAACGGCATGAAGAAACCGAAAACTTGCTTAGACACGTAGAAAGTAGCGTTGCCCAAGTCTGGAACCTGCACAGCAAGTGATGGCAATTGACCGCCAACAACACCTGGGAGCGGACGGCCGCCTGGAAGTGCGTGTGGATCTACCAATGTCCAATCCGTGCCATCGATGTCAGTGATGTCGAGAGCGACTTGGAAGAAGGTCCCGCCCATCTGAGCTGGAGAAAGTTCCATGAACGAGTTCGGCATTTTCGGAAGAGGGAAGCGAGCGCCGCCGATAACTTCCAATTGCTCGAAAGTAACAGAGATCAACACTTTTCCGTCCATGACGTTAAATGTCGGGCCTTTGATACCCTCGATTTGCGGTACTTCTGGCTGTGAGCCGCAGCTTACGGCGAGGGTTGTCATGAGCGCGAGCGCACCATAACGCATCATCTGAGAAAAACTCTTCATGTTTCCATCCTTTGGAAAGGTTTAATGAACTGGTGCTTCAGTTTCGGTGGAGGTTGCCTTAGAGTTGAGGGCGCGGCAAAAAAAGGGACGATTTTTCCTTATAACGGGGCGCCTCGCTCGGAGAACAGCATGTTGTTAGAAGGCCATCTACGCAAAATGAGGACAAGCCATGGTGAAACAGTTCGCTACGGTTTGCTGTTGGACGAGCAGGAAATTTCCCTGAACGATCTGCTCGGATCGCGCATTCGCATGAGCTTCTTAGATAAAATCCACTGCATCGAGTGCGGCAAGCTGACAAAAAAATCTTGGCAACAAGGCCACTGCTATCCGTGCACACTCAAACTCGCTTCCTGTGATGTGTGCATCGTGAAGCCGGAGCTATGTCATTACGCGCAGGGCACTTGCCGTGAACCCAAGTGGGGTGAGGATCACTGCATGAAGACCCATGTGGTTTATCTTGCGAATTCCTCAGGCGCAAAAGTCGGCATCACACGCGAAACCCAGGTGCCAACGCGATGGATGGATCAAGGGGCCGTGCAAGCGCTGCCGATCTTTAAGGTGAAGACGCGTTTGGATTCTGGTCTCGTGGAAAAAATGCTGGGCGAGCATGTGGCCGATAAAACTCATTGGCAACGGATGCTCAAGGGCGATCCTGACCCGATTGATCTGCGTGCCCTGGCCGATTCCATCATTGAGCAAGTGGGCGAAGCGCTGAAGCCTCACATCACTGAGCGCTTGGACGTGCCCGCCTACAACTTCAATTACCCGGTTACAAAGTACCCCGAGAAAGTGAAGTCTCTCGGCTTGGATAAAAATCCAGTGCTGGAAGACAAGCTGGTCGGGATTAAAGGTCAGTATCTTATTTTTGAAAACGGCGTGATCAATATCCGCAACCATGCGGGGTATCTGGTGCGTTGGGAGGTCCTATGAAACAGCCCCAAGCAATTTATCTACGTGACTACAAGGCGCCGCACTTTCTGATCGATCAGATCGACCTCACCCTCGACATCAAAGATGGCCATACGGATGTCACTTCAAAGCTCACGGTCGTACGAGCACCCACAGCGCCTCAGGGGCCGCTGGAGCTTGAGCTACTCGGCGAAGGCATGGAGTTGCTCGGCATCGCTCGCGATGGCGTAGAACTCAAGTCCGGCGACTACGCCTTGAGCACGGATCGCCTGACCGTGCATGCAATCTCCACGGACAAACTCAGTCTGGAAATTAAAAACCGCATCAAGCCGGAAGAGAACACGGCGCTGGAAGGTTTTTACAAGTCCGGCGATATCCTCTGCACCCAGTGCGAACCAGAAGGCTTCCGCAAAATTACTTACTTCATCGATCGTCCGGATGCGATGTCAAAATTCAAAACGACGTTGATTGCGGATAAGAAGCGCTATCCGATGCTGCTTTCAAACGGTAACCGGGTCGGCCACGGAGACGCCGGTGCTGGTCGCCATTTTGTGTCTTGGGTGGATCCGTTCCGCAAGCCCTCTTACTTGTTTGCGGCCGTCGCCGGTGATCTCGAAATGAAGGCCGACACATTCACGACACGCAGTGGTCGCAAGGTTGCCCTTGAAGTCTACGTGGACAAAGGCCAGGGCAGCAAAACCGGTCACGCTTTGCTGTCGCTACAAAATGCCATGAGGTGGGACGAAGACACCTTCGGTCTTGAGTACGACTTGGATATCTACATGATCGTGGCCGTGGAGAGTTTTAACTTCGGCGCCATGGAGAACAAGGGTCTCAACATCTTCAACAGCGCCTACGTGCTGGCCGATCCGGCCACGGCGACAGACGCCGACTATCAAAACGTCGAAGCCGTGGTTGGCCACGAGTACTTCCACAACTGGACAGGGAACCGTGTGACCTGTCGCGATTGGTTCCAGCTCACTCTCAAGGAAGGTTTGACGGTTTTCCGCGATCAAGAATTCTCCAGCGACATGCTCTCGCGTGCCGTGAAGCGCATCGAAGACGTGAAGCGCCTGAAAGAAGCTCAGTTTCCCGAAGACGCCGGACCCATGAGCCATCCGATCCGTCCTTCGAGCTACATCGAGATCAACAACTTCTACACCGCGACAGTTTATGAGAAAGGGGCGGAAGTCATTCGCATGATTCACACCCTCATCGGTGATTCGTACTTTAAGAAGGGCATCACGGAGTATTTCCGTCGCCATGATGGTCAGGCCGTCACCACAGAAGATTTTGTGTCGTCCATGGAAGCCGTTTCAGGCAAAGACCTCACACAATTTAAGAACTGGTACTCACGTCCGGGTACGCCCACACTCGTGGTGCGGGGTGATTACGACGCCGCTGCCAAAACCTACACCGTCAACGTGAAACAAAAATACGCTTCAGTGATGAATGAACGCCTTGAGAACAACGTGCTCCACGTTCCATTCAAAATGGCTTTGTTCGGAGTCGATGGTCAGATGATGGGCGGCGAGCGCCTGCATGAGCTCACCAAGCTTGAAGAGACGATTGTGATCCAAGGTGTCACGTCGCAGCCGACACCGTCTTGGAACCGCTCCTTTGCGGCCCCTGTGATTATTGATTATCCCTACACCGAAGCTGAGCTCTTACACTTGGTGGCTTTTGATACCGACCCTGTTTCACGCTATGAAGCGCTTCAACGTGTCTACACCCAGATTCTTAAGACCTGGACGCAGAATTTACTCAAAGGCGTGTCGCTGCAAACGGAGTTGCCGGGAGCGTTTGCGGCCGGTCTGCAAAAGATCGTTAGCGACGACAAAATGGATCCTGCCTTCAAGGCCCACTTGTTTGAGATTCCCTCTGAATCCCAGATGAACCTTGAGCTTGATACCGCGGCGATAGATGAAGTGCACTTGAGTGGCATGCGTTTGCAGCAGCTCATCGGGAAAACGTTTCATGGCGAGTGGCTGAAGCTGTATCAGCGCCACATCGATCCCCGCAAAGGTGATGCGACGGCAGCGGCCATGGGCGGACGGGCCCTTAAGAACCGCGCACTGGGGATGTTGGTGAGGAGCGGCGACACCGCGGCGTTGGATTTACTCGAGAAGCATTTCTATCATGCGGCGACGATGGCGGAAGAAGCCACCGGTCTTGCACTCTATTGCCAGAAAGGTGGAGCTGCTGCGGAAGCCGCGCTCGCGCACTTCTATAAAAAATGGAAACACGAACCGCTCGTCATGCTCCGTTGGTTCGGGGCGCAGGCTTCGTTTATTCACGAAGGCATTTTGACCCGTTTGATAACGCTGGAGAATGATCCAGCTTTCCGTGCCCATGTGCCGAACGATCTGCGGGGACTCTACCAGAATTTCGCCAAAGGAAATTTAGTCAGCTTCCACGCTGCTGATGGCAGTGGGTATGATTTTCTCATTGAGCGAATCGCGCGCATTGATAAGTTCAATCCCCAGGTGGCCTCGAGGCTCACGGGCTCATTTGCGCTGATGCAGAAAGTAGATGAAGGGCGGAAAGTGAAGATGAAAGGCGCACTCAAGAAATTGGTACAAGGGCAGCCTTCTAAAGATGTGTTTGAAGTGGCGTCCCGCTACTTGGGACAGGCCTAACGGCGGGGCTGGGGGTGTCGATCTGCTTTCACAGGGATCGGCGCCAGTTCCTTCTCGTTGAGCCCGAGCAAGTCGAGAGCGGTTTTGATCAGAGAGGAGATGAAATCAAGCATGGGTACCTCGCGCTAGGCTTTTCGGCAGGTCAGCTCACTTACATTATAGCGCTGCGACAAGGGGCGTTCCTAGGGCTTTTTATTTTCCCACTCGCAAGGCCCATGCTATGCTGGTTAAGTCACTGAAACTCTAAGGACGACCATGCCTGATCAGCAACTTTCTATTCGTCAGAAGGCCCTCAAGGTCAATCTCGCTCGCCGTTTCTATGGCACTTTTGCCGAAATCGGCGCCGGCCAAGAGGTCGCTCGTCACTTTTTCCAGGCCGGTGGCGCCTCGGGTTCTATCGCAAAAACCATCTCCGCATACGACATGGTTTTCTCTGATCACATCTACGGGAAAGAAACCGGCGGCCGGTACGTCTGCGAAAATCGTCTGGAAAAAATGTTGGTGCGAGAGTTTGAGCTTCTCACCGAGCGCCTGACGGATGTGAAAGGCAAAGACCACCAGTTCTTTGCTTTCGCCAACACCGTCTCGGCCCTCAATTTTCAACGCACCAACGAAGCTCACGGCTGGTTGGGCGTGCGCTTTCAAGACGCGCCCGGTGCAGCTCCCAGTGACGTGGTCATTCACGTGCGCATGTTGGATCCACAAAATATCCTTCAACAAGATGCCCTGGGCATCATCGGTGTGAACCTGACCTACGGAACTTTGTGTCTGCACAAAGAGCCGGAGCAGATGGTGCGCCAGTTGATGGATCATCTGGATGTCGGTCGCCTCGAAGTCAACTTCGTGCGTGTCTCTGGCCCAGCGTTCGCCAACGTCGATAACCGTTTATTGAATTTGCAATTAGTGAAAGAAGGCTACACTCAGGCCGTCATGTTCAATGAGCAAGGCGAAGTGGTGTTGCCGGCGGACTACCTCTACAAAAAAGACATTCTCCTCGTGCGTGGCTCGTACCGCCCCCCGACGTTAGTCAGCATGGACATGATCAAAACCGGTCTCACCAATTTTGCCAAGTCGGCCAAGATCGAAGAGAGCGAAGTGCAGACGATCGCGGAGATCACGATCTCGACGTTGCAGGAAGAGGGCGACGTCATCGCCAACGAAGATTTCCTCGCGCGCGTGGAGCTCCTCTGTGCGCTCGGGCAGAAAGTATTGATTTCCAATTTCGCTCAGTACTACCGCCTCACGCAGTACCTCGCGAAGTTCCGTGCTCGTCACGTCGG
>JAIXOY010000169.1 GCA_027486525.1 Pseudomonadota bacterium | reverse complement strand
TCGATTTCTTGATCGAGAACCTAGAACAGCTGATGGTTGAAAAGCACAAAGTTCTCGTGTTCTCCCAGTTCACGACGTACCTGGACATCATCCAAGACAAGATCCGCGAGCAGGGCTGGAAGTTCGCCCGCATTGACGGCTCGCAGACGATTAAGAAGCGTACCGAGATGGTGGAATACTTCCAAGAGGGCGAGGCCCAGATTTTCTTGATCAGTCTCAAGGCCGGTGGCTTCGGCTTGAACCTAACCGCCGCGTCTTATATTTTCTTGATGGACCCATGGTGGAACCCGGCCGTCGAACGCCAGGCGGTCGATCGTGCTCACCGTATCGGCCAAGAGAACAAACTCACCGTCTACCGCCCGATCATGAAGAATTCAGTGGAAGAAAAAGTTCTCGTGCTGCAACAGGCGAAACGAGAACTTTTCCGAGATCTCATGGCGGAAGACGACGACGAGTACTTCAGCGGGAAGCTGACGAAAGACGACTTCTCGATGCTGTTGAGCTAGATCATCGTACATTTCACAGATTCAACGGCGATCAGACCCCAGTCACGCGCGTCGTGATCGTAGGCCGAGAAAATCGCTGACTCCACGGCCACGTGGTAGGTATCAAAGACACCCTGATCGATGCGGACGACGGCGGTGAACTCTGAGCTGTAGTAGTAATCGATCACACCTTGATCGACGCGATCTTCGCGGACCGTAGTTTTCACTTCTGTCAGCTTGCTTGCGAAAAAGCATTTCTCCGCGACGGCTTTGTTAATCGCACGCATGTGGCGCTCGCTGAGGGACGAAGCAAAAGCTGAAATCGACAACACAGAGAGGATAAGAGCGATCAAGAATTTCATAGGCACTCCTTGGGGTTAGTGGAGTGCTTATAGCGATTTTTTCTAAGAACGCGTTGTTAAGTTCAGGTTAGCGGCTGTGTTAGATTTCACGGCCGTGAAATCGTGCCTAAGGCCATCTCGACCGTCACATTCTTCGCGCACTTAAAATGCCCTTTGGGACATGAGGTATGCCCATGCAAGCCGCACGGACGGCAATCGAGCTTCTCAGGAGACTCGAGCACTACGGCACCAGCTGCTAAGGGCCCATAACCAAACTGCGGGATGGTGGCACAAAAGAATGCCGTTGTTTTCGCATTCACCGCACTGGCGAGATGTAACGGACCCGAGTCATTCACGAACACGCGCTCCGCCCCTTCCATGAGCGCCGCACTTTCTAACAAGTTCAGTTTTCCACACAGATTGATCGCTTCTGTGGTTCCCTTCACACGTTGGCAGAGATCTTTGTCCCCTGGCCCACCGATCAGGAGTACTTGGTACTTCTCCGCGAGTCGTTTCACGAGCTCCGTGTAGCTCGATTCTTCCCACTGCTTGGTGAACCACACCGAAGCGGGGGCCACGACGACAAATGGTTTTGTCTTCCACTCAGCCACCTTGTCTTTGTGAACGATGGTAATGGGTAGTACTGGTCGGAACTCCTGCAGCTTAAAAGGCATCGGGAAGCTCGCTTCGAAAGCCTGCAGCAACTGAAGATTGCGCTGCACCTCATGCCAGCTCTGCCGATCGACTGTGTGGGGAATACGGTGGTTCACTTTGCGCGAATAAAAAAACGACAGCGGGTTCTGCTTGAAACCAATCTTGGCCCTGGCCCTCATGCAAGCCGTGATCAAACCGGAATTGAAATGCCGGTGGATGTTGAAAACGGCCCGGAATTCGTACTGTCGCAACTCACGGATCAAGCGCCACAAGGAACGAACCTTGCCCTCACCTTTGTCCCACACCCAGACTTTATGAATGAACGGCAGGCCTCTGATGACGCCTTCATTTCCTTTCCGTAGAAAGAAATGCAAAGGTGCGTCGGGGTACTGATCGTGAAGGGTTTTCGCGAATGAAGACGCTAGAATCGTGTCGCCAATGAAGGCGGTTTGGATGATGAGAATAGGTTTTGATTCACTAGGCGTCATAAGATAGGATCAGTCTACACCATGGAAAAAATCACGGCCATCATCCCGACCTTTAATGAAGAGCGCCATATCGCCGAAGCGATCGCCTCCGTGAAATGGGCCGACGAGATTCTCGTAGTAGATTCCTTAAGTACTGACAAGACGCTTGAGCTTGCCCGCGCCAGCGGCGCACGCCTTATCCAACGCGAGTATGGCTACTCGGCTTCGCAAAAGAACTGGGCCATTCCCCAGGCCGCGCATCCTTGGATCTTCCTGTTAGATGCGGATGAACGCTGCACACCCGAGCTGCAAAAAGAAATTCAGGATTTGCTGAAGAATGGGACCACTCACGATGCGTTTTGGATCCATCGTGTGAACCATTTCATGGGTAAACGGATCGATTACTCAGGCTGGCAGTCTGACAAGGTGGTGCGTCTCTTCAAGCGTGATCACTGCCGCTACCAAGACCTCAAGGTGCACGCAGAAGTGGAAGCCAAGGGCACGATCTCGAAGCTCAAGTACAAGATCCTGCACTACACCTACACCGACCTCGCGAACTATCTCAAGAAGGCCGATCGCTACACCACCTGGGGAGCGATGGACCGGTTTGAGAAGTTCCAGAAGACGGGCCGGCGCATCGGCTGGCCGTACATTGTCTTCCGCCCGTTCGGTCGTTTCTTGCGCCACTACTTTTGGCGTTTAGGTATTCTGGATGGCACGCACGGATTGGTGGTCTCTCTCTTGAGCTCCCACAATATTTTCATTCGTGCCGTGAAGATTTGGCGCTTGCAGGCCGGCGAGAAACTCTCCGACCCGTTTAAGAAATAGCGACTACTGGAACGCGATGTAGTTGAAGCCCAGCAAGAGCGTATTGCCGTAGGCCGCAAGGTTCTCGCACGTCATGAGCTTCTGAGTGCCCCACGTATTCATGACCACATCGCAGCCAAACAGATCCTGAGGATTCTGCCGGAAATCGACCACGGTGAGCCAGTGGAGCTTGTCGATCCCGCTGCCGATCAGAACCAAGACCGGAGTGATGGAGATCTTCGTTCCGTTCAAACGATTGCGCTGCACCTTCCCTGGCCCCTGCCAAAGCTCTCTCTTTATGCCATCGATGAAGCCCTTCTTGCTCCAAGGATTGCGCAGCTTCCACGCACCTTTCGGACAAGGATTGGCTTGGCGAACGTTGGTGTAGCTCTCAGTAAAAATTTTCTTCAGCGCGAGAACGTTGGTCCCAGGTAAGGTACCTGGAGTGATGTCGGTGGCGTAGGTGTCTACGGTTTGTGGGGCGAAGTACCGCTTGCACATCATCCCGGCGGCGTTCGCCACAGCGGTCTGGCCACAGTAGCCGTTCCAGCCCCCGCTCCCGGTAGAATCGGGTTGCGGAATACTGGAGGTCCCATCCGGGCACACAAAATATCTCACGGGTGCACGACGATTTAGGTAAGGATCTCGTCCGCTGACGATTTGAGTACAATTGATGGTTTCTTTGAATTCGAACGTTTCGTCACCTAAGAGGCTGAAGCTGTCACGCTGGTCAATCAGCTCTTGGACCACCTTTTCATCTGTAGACGTAGAGGAGCTGGCGAAGGCCCCGTCCATCCACCAGTTGAATAGCAGAACGATCAGCAAAATCTTGCATGAGTAATAAATGAGAGAAAAAACTGAAACCAGGTTTTTCATGATGGGTTATCCTATGCTGAGAGAACCATTTACGGACAAGATTATGACGCTATGTGTAATCTTTCCAGGAGTTTCCGTGGCTGACACCAGCGACATTTTCAACAAAGTACCGGAATTAGGCTACCAAGAAAAAGCCCCTGAAACGGACCCGAAGGCCTTCGCCCGCATCCTCGAAGCACGCCGAAGTGTCCGAGTTTACGATGCGACCCCGGTGCCAGAGGCCATCATGCGTGAAGTGTTCGAGTGGACGCTCCTGGCGCCCAACTCCTCGAACCTGCAGTGCTGGGAATTCTACTGGGTTCGCAATCCGGAAAAGAAAAAGAACCTCGCAAAATTTTGCTTCAACCAACCGGCCGCTCGCACCGCTGCCGAGCTCGTCGTGGCCGTGGCCCGCCCTTCTCACTGGAAAAAACACGCCCGCCAGATGGTTTCGACCTTCGAGGAAGCGGAGAAAGCTGGCCAGAAAATTCCAGCCTCGGCTTGGGCCTATTACAAAAAACTCGCTCCGTTCGTTTACACCCAAGGCCCACTGAGCATCTTTGGGCACATAAAGAAAATCATCTTTTTCTTTCGAGGCCTCACTTCCATAACACCACGCGAACCCACCTCCCACGCCGGCATGAGCTTGTGGGCCAACAAGAGTTGTGCGCTGGCCTGCGAGAACTTCATGCTGGGCATGTCGGCCCACGGCTTCGACACTTGCCCGATGGAAGGCTTCGACTCGAAGAGAGTCAAAAAACTTTTGAATCTTAACTGCACGGACGCAGTCACCATGGTAATCAGTGTGGGTAAACGAGGACCGAATGGCGTGTATGGCCAGCGAGTTCGTTTTCCTAGCGCGCAATTCATCAAAGAGGTCTGATATGTCACTACAAGAAACTCTCGCCGGCTGTGATATGGAAATGGATGCGCGGGACGTAGAAGCTTTCTGCATCGGCGCTCTGACTGCCGACGATCCCATGCCGTTGCACAAGGCCTTCAAAGAACTCTTCCTGGACGACACCCAGTCGCCGGTAAAATTCCACAAGCCCGACGCGCGCGCGGCGATCGAAAAAGAAGTCACAAAGATCTGGAAGGACCTCGAGAAGAATCTCGAGAAACGCCGGTCGGCGTTGTTGAATGTGAAGTCTGCGGACTTGGTCGATGAACTCGTGCAGGTCGGCAAGCTCGGCGATTTCTTCTTGATGGGCCTTACTCTCGCAGGCATGTCCGTCGATGACCAGGACGATGAAGTGGGCGATCTCCTCGACGAGATGGAAGACCATCTCTTGTTGATCGACGAGTGGGTTGCCGACGGCGAAAGTCGCGACGACAAAGATGTGTGGATGGAAGAAGGGAAGAAGTACCGGCGGGAGCTAGATGAGCTCTGGACCGAGTTACAAGAAGCTTTGACCTCGGCTTAGACTTTGGTTTTCCAAGAAAAATTCACTTCAGGGTGTCGTTGCACAAAACTTCTGACACCCTCGTTTCTCAACTTACAGGCCGGACACTGGCCACAACCTTCATGAGGTTTCCCCTCGTAGCACGTGACGGTATTTTCTAAGAGATACTCCAGCACACCGAGCTGCCATCCCAGTTCCATGGTTTCGAGTTTTGTCATGCTCACGAGAGGTGTCATGATCTGAAACCCCGGCTGCGCGAAATCTAACCGCAGCGCCGCTTGAATGAGATCCATGTACGCTCGTGAGCAATCTCGGTACCCCGAGTTCGCTCCTTCGAGTTCCATCACACCGAGATAGATTTGTGAGGCCCCCAGTCCATAAGCATGAATGCCGGCCAGTCGGGCCATGAGACCATTTCGTCCCGCAACCAAAGTATTGGGAGCGCTGTTCGCTGCGTGCTTGATGGGAATGTTTTTCGTGAGAGCGTTTTCGGTGATTTCGCCCAAGCAGTGCAACGCTAAGGACGCGTGGTCCACACCCATGTGGGCCGCGATGCGTGCAGCGCGAGCGACCTCGTTGCCATGCCGTTGACCGTAGTCGAAAGAAAGCGAGAGCACTTGGCCAGCGCCGTGTTCTTTCACAGCAAGTGCGAGGCACAGACTCGAATCCATGCCACCAGAATGAACGACGACGGCTTTTCTTTTGAGGGTCATAGACCCATTATAAAGACATCCCACCATCCACGGCCAGCACTTGTCCCGTCATCCAAGAAGACTCGCCGGAGAGCAAATAGCTCGCAGCTGAGGCGACATCCTCGGCCGTTCCGAGACGTTTGAGTGGATGTTTCTCGACGGATTGCTCGCGAATCTTGGCGTTACTGGTGAGCTTGGCAGCTAACGGCGTATCGAGCAGTGAAGGTGCAATGGCATTCACACGAATCTGCGGGGCCCACTCAGCAGCGAGCGATCTCGTGACTCCCTCGAGCGCACCTTTCGAAGCCGCAATGGAGGCGTGAAAAGGCATGCCCTTTTGCACAGCGACTGTGGAGAATAAAACCACCGAGGCCTTATCAGACTTTTTCAGGCGGGGATAAAGCGCCCGCAGCACTTTCACGGCACCCATGACATTGAGCTGCCACTCCTGGTTCCAGTCTTCGTCTTTCAGAAGATGGAAGGGACGAAGATTGATCGACCCTGGGCAGTACACCAGGCCATCGATGGTTTCCGGCAATGCATCTAGAGGAAAGTCTTGGGTGAGCACATCAAAGGTCGTGTGGTGAGTCCCTTCTACAGGTGTGCGGCAGAAAGTATAAAGCTCTGCTTCCAAATGGAGTTTCTTCACCAACGCCTCGCCGACGCCATGACTTCCACCGACGATCACAATGTTTTTTTTCATAGGTCAAATGTTGGCATTTCTCCAATCTTATTACGACAGACAGGGCCCCAACAAAGGGTTTATTCTATCGATGATGCTGTGGCTTATTCTTCTCATTCTCCAGACCCCGACTGCTTTGGCGCAAGACAGCGTCTACGAGTCTGTCGTAACCAGACACCAAAAAAAAGTTAAGTCCCGTTGGAGCCTGGAAGACTGGTTCAGTCTGAAGAAAAAGCGTCAAGCGCAGGATCAGTGGCTTTCCTGGAATCGCAAGCGCGGTCCTTTCTTTGAGCTCTTGGTGGATGTCCATGGTGGCGGCCACGATTTTAATCGCGACGGCACCGATGTTAAAAAAGAAGATTTCGTGGTGGCCGGCGGTGGCGTCCAGATATTCTTCGGACCGGTGGGGATTGGCATCGGTCGTGATCAATACAAGATCAAAGAGAAAGAACAGTATTCGCAGCGTGACGAAGGGACACTCCTTCTTCGGCTCGCCGGCTCATCGACGCAGACCACGCACTTCACACTTCAGGGTGGCGTGATGAAGTATGAGCACAAATACTACGGCGACTACGATCACAAGTTTTACGGCGTGCTCAGCAACCTCTACATCTTTCGCCACATGGGACTCGAAGGACAGTATCGTGTGAAGGCTTCCACCGACTCTGAAACTCATGAGATCGAGGGCGAAGACTATCACTGGGGGGCCTTCTGGGAACTTTCCATCTTGCGCGTCTACCTGCTCTACCACCAAGACTTCAGTCGGGCGAAACGCATCAGCACCGGCGTGAAAGATAATGAACGAGTGAACGGGACCGTCTTCGGCGCCCGGCTCTACTTCTAAGGTTTACCATGCGCGTTTTACACTTATCCAGCGAGCGGACATGGCGAGGCGGCGAACAGCAGATCGCCTATCTCATGGGCGTGCTCAAAGATAATGGCGTTGAGAACTTTCTCGCGGCACGCGCCGGTTCTGAGATGGCCAAGCGCTATCCCTGCGTGGCCATGCCCTTCCGTGGTGAGTGGGATTTGTTCACGGCGTGGAAAATCAAGAAGCTCGTGCAAGAAAAAAAGATTGATCTGATCCATGCGCACTCGGGCCATGGACATACTCTCGCGGTTCTCGCCGGCGCAGGTGTTCCGGTGATCGTGAGTAAGCGCACCGACTACCCCGTGAAGGACAACGCGTTCTCGCGCTGGAAATTCAATCATCCCTCGATTGTGCGGTTTTTGTGTGTCTCGGATAAGATCCGCGAAATCCTCTCGCGCGATCTGAAGAATCCAAGCAGTGCTCACACGGTTTATTCGGGCATCGACATGGAACGATTTCCTGCGCGACCAAAGTTTGATATCCGCACCCTGGCCGACTTGCCTGCGGATGTGCAAGTCGTAGTTTCAACGGCAGCGATCTCACCACAGAAAGACTACGGGACTTTTGTGAAAGTCGCCCTGGCGACTCGCCACCATCACCCGAACTTACATTACGTGATCTGTGGGGAAGGACCGTCAGAAATCGAGGTCCGTGCGCTGGTCAAAGAGCATCAGCTTGAGAGTCACGTTCACTTCGTCGGCTTCCGGAAAGACCTGCCGGACTTTCTTGGGTCAGCAGATGCCTTTCTCATTACGTCGAAAGAAGAAGGCCTCGGAACCAGCATCCTTGATGCCTTCGCTGTCGGTTTGCCGGTGGTCGCGACAGCGGCCGGTGGGATTCCCGAGATCGTTCGTCATGCGGAAACAGGATTACTGGCGCAGGTCGGGGACCATGCGATGCTCGCGATCCACATAGAAAATTTAGTTTATGTTAAGGGGCAGTTGAGGGAAGATCTCATCCAACGCGCACGCAGCTTGGCGCAGGAGTTTTCGTATCGCCGGACGGGTGAGAAGACGCTCGCAATCTACAGGTCAATTTTATGAAGCCTAAGCTCTCCCGCTTTGAAGTGAACAAAGAAGTCCGCCACGTTCTCGCTCGCCATAGCGTAGACACGTCGCTGCTGATTTTCCAGACCCACGGGTACGAAGTCACGGTGAGTGGGATTCTTTGGCACAACAATAATTCGGACTTCAATGCCCACCAACTCGACGCCT
>JAIXOY010000101.1 GCA_027486525.1 Pseudomonadota bacterium | reverse complement strand
GCCTATCAAAACAAAGATAATAAGAAAGCTGCTTAATGATCTAAGCCTGCTTCTCAAGAGAGGGACCCGAATGGGTCCCTTTTTTTTTTTTTTTTTATGATGAAAACGTCCACAGTGTTTACGACGTTTGTCCCCGCGTCAAGGTCATGCGGTTCTCGCTTCTTCTTGTTGAACGCCACCATATACGAGCCAATCCCTAGGGTGAGTGGACACAAGAAACCTTTCCCAATGATCTCACGCAAGAACGCACGCCACACACTCGGCGTGGCATCCGTGTTCGCCATGCGGATGCGAAGCCCCAACGCCAGCTTGCCGGGAGTGCCGCCTTTGTAAGCGACGAAGAGAACAGTGAGTATGGTGGTCAGAACGAGGAAAACCCCAGAGCCAATGAAGGTGCCGGTTTCCTGGGCGATCTTCAAAGAAGCACCGAAGAGTTCCGCCGGGCCGCCGCCGTCTTGCGCTATCTTTTGCAGAATCTGTTGCTCGACCTCGCTGGGCTCGCGCATCACGCCGATCATGGTAAAAATAAAACCAAGGGCCATGCGGAAAAGACCAAACAGAATGGCATCGATGATGAGGGCGAGAAGGCGGATCCAAAAACCGGCCGGCTGATTCATGAGGGACTCCTTAGTCCCCCAAGTATAGTGCATCAGCGGCGCGGAAGGAATTGATTGTCTTCGTCGCCGTTGACGCCCATCAAGTACGTGTCTTCCTCACCGTTAGAAGCTTCGATGCGATTCATGATGGTCTGCCAGCTGGTCAAATGACCGCTGAGAAAAGGAGTCAGGAAAGCCAGCATGTTACTCACAGATGTGGACGTGAGAGTCGGGAGCCCCGCGGTGATGATTTCTAAGTTGCGGCTGCCACCGGGCTTGCTCGCGAAGTAGTTTTGGTTGAAGTACGGGTAAGAGCTGCAACCGTTGAAGAAGAAGATTTGGTAGTTCCGCTTGAAGCTGAACACCGGCAAGTTGTTCAGATCGAGGTTTCCACCAAGACCCGAGTGACCGTCGTAAGCGACGAGATCCGAGTTCTGGTAGGCCTCCAGAAGATGCGTATGGAACGTCGGATCGCTGTTATCGCTCTCCGTTTCTGCGAGTAATAAAGTCAGTTCGAGTTTAAGGGTCTGACCAAGCTGAGTTTGCACTTCACCTTCAAAACGAGCGCGGTTATTCACGCCACTGCTTGTTTCGCTACCTCCCGCAGACATTCTAAACTGCTTCCGCTCTTCCCTCAGCGTCAGTCCTTGCTGGGCCAAGCTGTCGCGCAAGTTCCGGTAAGTCACGGCCCCAATGTCGCGGGCGGTGGGCTTATCAATGTAGCCGATGAAAATCGAAGCCTTCAGCGTCTCTTTGCCGTAGAGGCGATCGTATTCCGGATAAGTCGCCTGGGTGTTTTCAAGTTTTTCCAGTGTGCCCTTGAGACGAAGCACATCTGTGGTGTTGCCTTTGAGTGGGCAGCCTTCCAGGTCGGGGTCCCAGAAGTAGAAGAAGTCGCCTTCTGAATCGTAGTGCGTATCCGTGCAACGGTTTTTCCCACGCACGACACCCAGTTGATAAATCGCCGCTGGATCGAGGGGAAGATTCAGTGGAACTGTGGCCTTGTTGCCATTCCTAAAAGCATTGCGGTGAAAGTTCACCTTGCCTTCAAAGCGGTAGCTGACTTCCACGGCTCCGGCCTTCGCCACTTCGCGGGCGAGAATCACTTTGTAGTTTTGTCCCAGGACACCTGGATTTTTGTAAGCTGCGATGAAGCTCGCGGCTTGAAAATGACCGATGAGATGCTGGACCTGCCCGTCGATGGCTTCCCGTTTCTGCGTGGCCGTGAGGCCCGGCTCCAGGCGGATGTTGCCGACAAAACGCAGCGTCGCTTCGGTGGATTTACCGCCGTAGTACTTGTCCTGAGCGTGGGCAAGAGAGAGGGCCCCTAAGATCACCGCAAGGAATAGTGTTTTCATGGGGCAGTGATGCCACTCGCTGTGAAGATTGTCAGAGGCCGGGTAAAATATTCACGGGTTTAGACTATTTTAGGCTGGTTTTCCCGTGTTGTCGTGGACGTCAGTGGAATTTATACTCTTGGAAACACATTCACAGGAGTCCCAGATGAAGGTCTTAGCAGTCGTGGCGTTGAGCTTGGTTTCAAGTTTCGCCGTGGCGAAAAATGCGGTTCCTTATTTTCAACAACTCAATAGCAGCGTCCCTTTCAGCGCTGAGATGGCGAACTACCGTTGGACGACGCCGGCCCAAGTGAAAGAGGGCAAGGCCCGCTTCGGTGCTCAGAAACGTCTTCCGAGCAATCTGAAATCGGCCGATGAATCGATGATGAGTGCGGAGTTTCGCGGCACCCGTGATCGTTTCGTGAAACTCAAGTCGAGCGAAGAACTGGAAACATTCCTCACTGACCTCGAGAAGAACTACGATTCATTCAAAGAAGACGACCAGCGCTTCTTCGCTGCCCACATGATTCCTCTGCGCGAGATGCGCGGAGTTGTCTGGCGCAGTATTCCTGTGTTCAACCAAGCGAAGATCACCCACAGCTTCGTCCTCACCCTCATGAAGAGCTCATCCGCGAGCATGAACATCTACATGCCCACAGAGCAGTGGAAAGCGGGCTTCGATTACGTCACCCAGCCTTATGTGCGTGACGGTCAGGTTGTGAAGGCCTTCAACTCAGAAGCCGACATCGCGGCGTTCATGGCCGGCACAGTTCGGAACTCGCTCTTGAAGGCGGCTCGCCGGTTACAGGCGCTTGATCTCCGTGACAAATGGGTGGTGTGGGATAACCAGCTGCTCTTCGGCCAGGCTTCGTTTTCTGACAGCATCGATCGCTATCGCATGGTGGGCGAAGTCGAGCGCATCAGCTCACTGGCCTCCCTTCACGGGGCGATGTCACAAATCACCTTTCAACGTGCCTACTCATCAGAGCACAGCGTGAAGCTCTTCAAAGACCTGGGCAAACTCTACGGCACCGATGGATTCCTCTCGGAAGTCGACGGCGCGCCATCTTCAAAGCGTGCGGCCGTCATGCGCAAATCAGAGTTCAACAACTACGGCGTGCTTCTGAGCGATGGCCCGAAGTGGATGGATCTCTCTCTGCGGCACTTGCAAGAAAGCGTGCGCCTGAGTGCGACCGTGTGGGATCAAATCAAGCGTGAAGATCGTCCCGCGACAGATGCTTTCTTGTTTGATGCGTCTTTTGCTCGTGCCTATGAGCGCGGCGGTGACCTCTCGATTGCGAACATGTTGGCCATGGTAGAAGGTCCCACCCAACTTCGCAGCGGCATCACCGGCGAAACCGTGCTGGTGGACTTGCCGGCGTTTTACCGCAATCCGCCGCGGGACCTAAAAGGGTTTTTGCCGACGGCCTTTGAGCGCGGTGATGAATGGAAGCAAGTTCAGCTCAAGGACGGTGCCGGCCAGCTTCATTCGCTGAAGTACCGCAACTACAACATCGGCCGCGGCGTTGATTGGAACAAAGAAACCTATCGCCAGATTTTCCCTGGTCTCAAGAATGGTAAAGATCTACCCACTCATCTGCGCGTCGCTTCGCAGAGCTGGGGCATGTGGATGGCCGTCATGCCCATTGCCGAGATGATCGAGTAATGCGCCACCAAGCCGACGTCAGCACTCTTCTCGTTCTCGTCGTGGCGAGCGCTGTGCTCGTCACTCCTTACGTGGCGGAGCTGAGTGCTGCTCAGGGTGTGGCGTTGTTTTGTCTGAATGTCTTCTTTGGTCTCGTGGTTCATGTGATCAATCACAACGTGTCCCACTGTCCGCTGTTTGAAAGTGATCGCGCCAATCAGTTTACGTCGTACGGTTTAACGAGCTTGCTCGGCATCCCTGCGGCGGCGATTTCCGCTTCGCATATCTACAATCACCATGTGCACAACAACGATGAAAACGACTGGCTGCGCTCGACGGTCTTGCAAGAAACTCAGGGCCCCCTTCGCTTGGTGAAGTACGTCGTCCATGTGTTCTCTTTGCCGCGCTTGAGCCAGCGGCCCGGCGCCGAGGCGATTCCATTTCAGCTCAAGCGGCAGATTCGGCTTGAGACCATCTTCGTCCTAGGCGTGCTCCTCGCCGCGTTCATGCTGGCCCCGCAAGTGACGCTCGTCTACTTCGTTGCGACTCGCCTGTGCGCGATGAGCTGTCTGTTTGTGCTGAATCTAGTCCAGCACGACGGCCTTGAACATGAGACCGGCGTGAATCGTTGTCATAACTACACCGGGCGTGTGGTCAACTTTGTCCTCTTTAAGAATGGCTACCATTCGGCCCATCATCTGCGCCCCGGCGCTCACTGGAGCGAACTCGATCAGCTCCATGCCTCGCTGGTGGTGCCACTGGCGAAGCCCTCTCTCCAGCACAAATCTCTCTTGGGTTTTGTGTGGGGGAGTTACCTGCGCCCATGATTAAGCTGAATGCGAAGCAGTACCTCTGGACCAGTGCTTGGTGCGTCCCGTTTTTCGCCTTCGTTTATGGCTACACCAACTGGCGTGCGAAGAGTGCACGGCAGACGTTTTCCTTCGTCTTTGACTGGGAGCTCGATACGCCTTTCATTCCATGGATGATCCTGCCCTACGTCTCGCTGAACATCCTGCTCTTCACTCCCATTTATTTTACGAATCCCGGCGAGATCCGTCGGCTCGGTCGGGCCGCAGCTTTGGCCACACTGATCGGCGGGGCTTTCTTCTACATGCTTCCGGCGCCGATTGCGTTTGTTCGGCCCGCGGATGTTCCCGGTTGGAATTTTTTCTATGACATCGTGTGGGGCTTAGATGGAGTGAACAACACGCTTCCGTCGATGCACATCGCGCTAGCGACGCTCACCGTTTGTCTGCTGTGGAAATGGCTCTCGACTGCGTGGCGCGGATTTTATGTCGCGTGGATGGCACTGATTTTTGTGGCCGTGATCTTCACCTGGCAGCATCACATCATGGATGTCGTGGCGGGCTTCGCAGTAGGGCTGCTGTCCCATTTCGTGGTCAAACTTCCCGGCGACGCCAACACATTCTCCCGCGACATCTGAAGCAACCAGTTCATGTATTGACCGACGAGGGCATCATGCGGCCCGAGGCGCTCGGGATTGATGGCAATGCCTTTCAGTTCCAGGCATTCACGTTCAAAAAATAACTTCGAGAAATGCGCCGTCATCTCCCGGCCCAAGAAACTTGCGGCCGTCGTCACCACAAAGAGTTTCGCACTAAAGCCAAACGTCTCTGGATGCACGCAGATCAACATGCGATTGATGAATGTCCCCACCTTGGTTTCAGCGAGGATGAGGTTGCCGTTCCACACCGTGTAATTCAGCTGCGCAATTTTTCCGTAACGACTCACGAGCCACCGATCGGCCAGGGCCCGTCCCAGAATTTCGTAGTGCAGCTCAAGCCTCATCGCCTCGGGATGAACGAGCTCCATCTTAGGAGCTTCCGTCGGGCGCCGATGATGGATGTATTCAAAGTGCGCGAGGTCGAACGCGTTCGCGGCGGCCACACTCCAGTGCGTGAAGCCCTTCAGTTCTCTCATGCGCGCGCACTGAACTTCGGCGGGATTCACACCGTCGAAGAAGGGCAGAGTGCGACCCAGGCCCGGAGAGGTGTGAACAAACACATGGCCGTGAAATTCAGCGACGGAGAATGTGTCGAGACACGCGAAGCGAGGAATGTCGCTGGGGCGAGCCCCCGGAATACCCGTGCAAACACCTTGAGTATTGTAAACCCACTGGTGGAGCGAGCACTGCAGGTTTTCTCCGCGGACTTTCCCTTTCTCGAGAGGGGATTCCATGTGTGCACAGCGTGATTGAACCGCGTAGAGCTTCTGACTCACACCGCGGTAGAGCACCACATCCCGGCCCGGGAGTGAAATGAGACGTGGCTGCGCCGTAAAAGTAGAACTTTTATCAGCGTAGTACCAAGCTTCAGGAGTTTTGAGATTCATGCTTCATAGATTATACAAGCGATGGTTCACAAGCGGAAGTTGGCATGATTGGATAGTAAGCATGAAATCCGCGCGTCCTTCAGAGGGACTTAATATCTTCATCAACTTAACAGCTTTTGCTCTCTTGGGCGGTAGCTTGTACGTCGCATCTCACACGGACGTGTGGTGGATGCTGCTCCTCGCAGCGGTACTCTTTTCCTACGTTGCTAATACAGTATTCGCTTTCCTCCACGAATCCGTTCACCGCGTGTACTCTTGGCGCCCGTGGCTCAACGAGAGCATGGGTATTTTAAACGGAGCGCTTTTCCCAACCGGTCTTACGTTTCAGCGGGTTTGTCACCTCGGCCATCATCTGCGCAACCGCACCGATCACGAAATGTTCGACATGTACTATCCCGGCGACAATCTTTTCATGAAGCGCGCGCAGTTCTATTCCATCCTCACAGGAATTTACTGGATCACGATTCCGTTTGGCTGGATGGTGTATCTACTCCTGCCGTGGAGCTACCGCTTTTTAAAATCAGAAAGTAAGGTCATCAAAAATACCGGTGCCATCATGCTGCATCCGTTCATTGATCACCCGAAGAAATGGCGAATTCGTCTTGAGCTGGTCTTTGTCATCGCTTTGCAGATCACACTTTTTTACGCTCTTGATCTGCGCTTCTGGCCGACCTTTGCGTGCTACTGGCTCTTCGGCATGGTGTGGGGCTCTTTGCAGTACGCCGATCATGCCTGGTCCCCACGAGATGTCTTGAAGGGCGCGTGGAATCTCAAGGTGAATCCGGTCACGCGTTTTTTCTTTTTGAACTACCACTATCACCAGGTTCACCATTCAAATCCGAAGCTTCCCTGGAATCATCTCCCACGGCACGTTGACCCCACGGCCCCGCAGCCCAGCTTTTGGAAAGTGTACTTTGAAATGTGGAAAGGCCCACGACCTGCGGATGCGCCATCGCCAGCGCCGATTGCAGAAGTCGTGGAGGCCTTGTCCGATGACGAAGATCTGACCTGGCAGCACGTGTTTGTGGATGAGGCCGAGTGTTTCCGCCAGTTCTGGATTTTTAACCAGCGCCATCGGCGCTACGGCTTCATCGCCGTGGCCTTGTACGCGCTTAGTCTCAAAAGCTGGGGCCTTGCGCGCAGACTGCGCCATGGCTTCTGTGCCCTCCAAATCATCGATGATCTCCTCGATGGGGATCGTGCTTCAGAGATCGAGCCTACTCTAGTTGTAGAAGCCGCCCTGAAGGCGATGGAAACTGAACGCTATGACCTGAGTCCGCTGCAGCAGCTCTTGCGTGCGTTTATCTCACAAACGAAGAGTCTGCCTGAGCGTCAAGAGATTGCTCAACTGGTGGTCAGTGTCACGAAGACCATGTTGTTCGATCGACGTCGGGTCACAGAAAAACTTGCGCTCGATGCCAGCGCTCTTCGCCAGCAGCATCATGCCACCTTCTCGGCTTCGCTCGATCTGGTGCTGGCCGTGATGGGAAGTCGTCTGCGCACGAAAGATGTGCCGGCCGTGCTCGATGTGTTTGCCTGGTGCTCGATGGTGCGTGATCTCGCGGAAGACTTGGATAAAGGTCTGGTGAATATCCCCGTCGAGGTTTGGGGCAGTACTTGGCCGAGTCCGACGCCCACGGCGAGCTGGCAAGACGACGCACGCGTGCAACGCTGGGTTGCTAAAGAAACTGAAAGTGCCCTTGTTTCGCTCGAGAATGCCCACACTGTTCTCTCGCAGTTACCGAACGATCCCGGCAAACGTGTGTTCTTGCTCTTCCTAAATTCTATGCGTCGCTACGCTGATAAGGCCCCTCATGTCGCCCGTCCTCTCGCGGTTTGAAAAGGGTCTCCAAGCGATCATCGCTTATGCCCGTCAGCATTCCTGGAGAGTGATCGGAGTTTATGTTCTCCTGGGACTCGTCTTTGCTGGCGGTCTGCTGCAAATCACTCAAGTGGTCTCCATCCAGGACCAGCTTGATCCGCGGATGCAATCTACCCAAGACTTAAAAAAATCCAAAGAGCTCTTCGGCGGTCAATCCTCACTAGGCTTTCTTGTCATGGCCCCCGCGGGCGGATTCACGGCAGGCGATCTGTGCACGGTGAAGCAGGGGATCCATGCCCTCCGACTGCGCCATCCGGAAATCACTGAAAGTATTTCTGCCTTCGATCTACGGCGTGCTCAAGTGACCGGGGATAAGTTGCATTATCCCACACTCCTGCCGGATGTGTGCATGCTGCCGGCAAGCGAGAAAGTTTCCTTGAGTGTGCTGGCCTCTACTCCTTGGTCGCACACACTCACTGGACCGGCCACGCAAGATCTCGCGGTGAATCTAAGTCTGGCTCCGCTCGATCCTCCAGGCATGTTTGGCACCTTCAATCCCGGGCTCGTCGAGAAGCTTCTCGCCGAGACGAAGGAGCTCATTCCCCTCGACTTGAAATTCACGGGAACGTCCGCTCAAGAGTACTTCACCATGGTGGGATTGCTGGAGCAGAAGTGGCTTAACTTCTTGGCCATCGCCGTGATCATTCTCGCTTTTCGAGTCGTCTTTGGAAGTTGGCGTGCGGGCCCACTGTATTTTCTTACGGTCGGGCTCTCGGCCACAGTCGTCTATGGCGGAATGGGCTGGGCGGGCCATGCAGTGGATCCGCTATCGGTGTGTCTATTTCTCATCCTGTCCGTCGCCTCCCTCGAAGATTTTGTGTTCGTCTCCTATGAGATGATGAGTAAGCCCAAAGAGTGGATGGGAAGTTTTGCCGGCGTGGCACTTCCGTGTTTTTTCACCTCGCTCTCCGCGGCGGCGGCGTTTCTTTCTCTCACGACCTCGGACGTGCAGTCCATCCAGCGCTTCGGGATGTGGGCCGCTCTGGGGGCGATGGTCGAATGGAGTGCGCTGTTTGTCTTGTTACCGGCGCTCTTGAAGGCCTTTCCACGCCTAGGTCCTTGGGTGCTCCCGGAGAGAGCACGCTTCCAAGAGACCCCCATGCGCTGGCTGCACAAGACTCCGCCACGGGTCTTCTCATTTCTGGCACTTCTCTTCTTCGTCGGAGCTTTTTATTCAGTAAAAAACTTTCGCCTTACGCAGTCCCCGGCAGAAATGTTTCCGGACGATCATCCGTTTCAGCAGACGTTGCAGTTCATTCAAAAAGATCGCGGCTGGTTGGCCGAAGCCGGCTTGATCTTCTCGGCCCAGGCCAGCGCGGAACTCAAAGCGAAAGTTCGCCAGGCGGTGCTTCGTGATTCTCTCGTTGGCCGCGTCGAAACCTGGGATCAGCTGGTGAGCTTCGTTGCTCCGGCAAACGCCAGTGAGCCGACGACGGCGATGGTGACTCGTGAGATGGGGATGCTCGACTTCAGCAAGCGCTATCAAGCGAGCAGTGGAGAGGTTCGCGATATCCTCTATCTCACCACCGTCGACACATCGGAGCTCAATCGCTTCCGCCGAGAGATCATCAAACTTTGCCCTGCCCGGGAGTGTTGGCTGGCCGGCGAATTTGTGGGCTTCGCTGATTTCTCGGAAGGCCTCATCTCCACCTTGTTTGAAAGCATGCTCGGCAGCGTTTTTTCCGTGGGCCTGCTTGTCGGGCTCTTGGGGATCGGCACGGGTCATCTTCGCTACGTGCCGAGTCTCGTCTTGGCTTCCTTCTGGGGCCCGGCGGTGATGCTGACGGCGATCTTCCTGTGCGACATCACCATCAACTTCGTCACCTGCATCGTCGCTTCCACACTCATCGGACTCACGGGCGACAATGCCATCATGTTCATGTTCCAAGGGAAGAGCCTCACCGAGGGAATCGAAGACAAGGGCATCGGCTCCTTCCAGACTGCCTTGATCATGTCGGTCGTGGCCCTCACGTTTGTCTTGTCTTACTTTGAGCCACCGCGGATGCTGGGCTACCTGTTGGCGGGAGGATTTCTCTGTGCTTTGCTAGGTGATGTCTGGATTCTTAAGGGTCTTTTGCCGCGGGGGAAAAAATGAGCGGTCTTTCGCTCGCTGAAATTTTTCACGGTCTCGTGCAAGAAGTGACGTCTGGACGTATGGGGGCAGACGTCTACGCGTCCCTCTTCCGTCTTTTCGCCGGACTCTTCTTGGCCGTCGCGGTAGGAACTCCGGTAGGGCTGTGGCTAGGTCACCATGCGCGCATGCGCCGACTTCTCGTTCCGCCACTTAATTTTCTACGGAGCATTTCTCCCTTGGCGTGGATTCCGTTTGCCGTTGTGTGGTTCGGCATCGGAGACCCGCCAGTGATTTTCCTCATCTTCATGGGTTGTGTGTTGCCCTGGTTGTTTGCCACCGCCCATGCGGTTCAAAGTGTGCCGGATGTTTATTTTCGGGTGGCGCAGGATCATCACTTCCACGGCTGGGAGCTGCTCTCGCGGATCACCTTTCCGGCGATCGCTCCAAGCTTGCTACAAACGTCTCGTCTCATCGCCACTCTCGGATGGATCATTCTCGTTCCGGCGGAAATGCTCGCCGGGCGTGAGGGCCTGGGCTTTGCGATCATGGATGCGCGCAACGGGATGAGGATCGACCTTCTCGTCGTGAACATTCTTGTGATCGGCGCTCTTGCGCACGGAGCTGACACTCTTTTACAACGTCTGGCCCTACGTCCAGAGGTAAGGTGGGGTCATGAACGTTGAAAATTTTCAAATGAAGAGCCTGAGCTTTTCCTATGGGAAAGAACTCGTTTTAGAAAACATCGATGTGGAACTCAAGCACGGCGAGTTCGTCGCCATCGTGGGAGCCAGTGGGTGTGGCAAGAGCACGCTCTTGCAAATCTTGGCGGGCGACCTGACGCCGGGAGCAGGTTCTGTCCTGAGGCCCAAGCGCTTCCGTCGTGTGCATCAGCAAGATGGACTCCTTCCGTGGTTGAGCGTAGAAGAAAACATCCGCCTCGGGTTGCGGGGAGCTTCTGGCGACTGTGAAGCAGATTTCAAGCCGTTGATGGAGACACTAGGGCTCGAAGGACACCTGTCTCACTATCCGCGCGAACTATCCGGGGGGTTGCGCCAACGCGTCGAGCTCGCGCGTGCATTGATCGGACGTCCCGATGCCTTGCTGCTCGATGAACCCTTTTCATCGTTGGACTATCTCACTCGCCTCGAAACGCGCGACTATCTCGCGCGCATCCTGAAGGAACGTCCTGTCACGGTGGTCATGGTCACGCATGACATTCCCGAGGCGCTCTTCTTCGCAGACCGCATCTTATTGTTGGCCGGTCGTCCTGCGAAAATCAAACGAACCATCATGAATCCGGCCAGAGACGTGAGCTTGGCGGAAAGTATTTGGAAGGAGTTGCGCTAATGGGAAAGAAACTTTTTGCCGGTGTTTTAGCGGTTGGTGTCGTCTTCGGTTTCATGGCCTGGCAGCGCTACACACGGGCAAAGCTTCCAGCGGTGGAGGCGCAGAAATCCCTCAACGTGGGCTTTCTTCCGGTGACCTGCCACTTGACCTGTCCCGTGACAGATTTTGCCACGAAGTCCAGTCGTCGGTATCGCTTCGTCTCTCAACGGTTTACTGACTTCGCAACCGTCACCGACGCTTTCAAAGCCGGCGCGCTGAAAGCAACGTTCTTTGTGGCACCGCTGGCCATGAAACTACGTGCGCAAGGCATTCCTGCGAAGATCGTCTATCTTGGCCATCGCGATGGCTCAACGGTGATGGTGCGGAAGAATGATCCTGCGAAATCCTTGCGAGACCTGAAGGGGAAACGGTTTGCCATCCCGACGCGGTATTCGAACCAATACCTCGTGACTCGCAAACTGATGAATGACCAGGGAATGAAGCCCGAGGATCTTATCTTCGTCGAGCTTCCACCGCCGGAAATGCCCAGTGCCCTCGCCAACGGTGCGAT
>JAIXOY010000179.1 GCA_027486525.1 Pseudomonadota bacterium | reverse complement strand
GATCGGTTTCCTTTTCAAATCGTGGGTACGGCGCATTTTTGTAACTCGCATAACTCGCGAATGCCGTTTGATAAGCGTCGAGACCCTCAGTGGGGGGGAACGGACGATCAGCAAACAGTTCATGCTCCACACCGTCTTGATCGAGGTACTTCAAGCGCACGGTTTGCTGGCGCATATTCCCGAAAGCAAAACAGCGCTCACCGGTGCATGACGTCGCGATACCCGCGAGCACCAGGGCGAGTTGCTCAGTCGGAGAGGTCATGATGGCGCGGCCGTGGGCCTTGAGAAATTGGTCGGCGTCCTGCCAATTCACCGCTCCGCGAATCACCAAGTTGTCGCCGTTCATTTTCATCTCGGGTGCGATCTTGGACAAATCACCAACAAGCACCGGACCCTTGAGTTCACCCTCTAGTTTGTCATAGGGAATGACTGTCGAGGTGCGGGAAGAGTGGTAAAATGTCGGGGCGTGACCCTTCAGATGGGTTTGCAGATCACTGACATTGGAAAATGATTTGGTGGTAAGCATGACGGTATTTTAGCAAGGAGACGGTCTATGGGTCCAGTAGTGGTTTTAGGTGCATCGAGTGATGAATCCCGCTATTCCCATATGGCGATGGTTAACCTGCGGGAACATGGATGGTCGCGCATCCCGGTGCATCCCCGCGAAACGGTGGTGGACGGGGAAAAAGTTCACCCAAACCTCGACGCTTTGCAAGGCCAAAGCATTCATACCGTGACGATGTATGTGAACCCCGCGCTCTCGGACAAGATGGCGGAGTCGCTGCTTGAGCTCAAACCCCAGCGGGTCATTTTCAATCCGGGCTCAGAGAACCCGCGCCTTGAGAACATGCTGCGTGCTCAAGGCATCGAAGTGGTCGAGGGCTGCACCTTGGTGATGCTTAGAACCAAGCAGTTTTAGTCATCTGCTCACAGTCGAGTGGTGAGTTCGCTCGGATGTAGCTTTCCAGCTGATACCAGTAGCGCACGCCGGTGTAGACCCGATTGCGATAAAGAAATTTACGTAACCACGGCAGGGACTTCTCGAGAGCAAAAGGCAGCTCAGAAGGAATCGCCAGGCGGTACAACTTCAGTGGGTTAAACTTCTTTCCGTTGATACGCAACGACGTCACTTTGCCGCTCGCATTGCGCACCGGCTCCACGCCCGCCACATTGATGCCGAACTGGCCTGGTTTACGAATGATCACTTCGAGAACTTCCCGCAGCAAGAGGCCGTTGATCTTGATCGTGGAGATTTCCCAGCCCCCGTCACCAAATTCTCTGAAGTGCGGAAAGTTATCGACGATGTCACCGAACCGAATCGGCCCCGCCGGAATGGCCTCACCATCAAAAGCGGCGATGTGAAGACCCACATCAGCACGCACCGAGTTCAGTGTCATGTAGGCCAAATGCCCACCCCAACAGCTGGCCTGGGCATTATTGTGGCCTTCTTTCGAGCCGCTTAACTCAAAGGTGCTCTCGCCAATGACCTCCGTGAAGGGGCGCCCGAAGTAGTCGTCGCGACTGATCTTCGCCATTTCGACCAAGTCATGAACCGTCTCATCCTCGGGCATCGAGTGATCAATGTCGTGGAGTTGGTAGCTCACCATCTCGTGCTTGCCCGAGGCCGGGTCAATGTCAACGATGATCGCTCCCAGGGCCATGGAGTTCGCACCGGTTTGCACGATGGGAATCTGGCGACCTTTCTTATTCGGGGCGAGGCGAGGCTCAGCGAGGCGAGTGTGCGAGTGGCCACCGACCACGAGATCGATGTGCTTAGATTTTTTGACGATCGCGATGTCTTTGGTGAGGCCGATGTGAGTCAGGGCGATGAGGTAATCGATTTTGTTCGACGCCGCTCGTTCTTCCATGGGTTCAACAAACCTGGTCGGAGGCAGCACCATGCCGGAGCCAACCAAAGGGTACTGGTAGTGGAACTCAGAGGTGGACAGTCCAAAAATTCCTATCTTCACGCCATCGACTTCGATGCGAACCATGTCGAAGATCTTGTTGCTGAGACCGCTTTCGCGCTTCGCCTTGAGATTCGCGGAGAGGATCTTTGTTTTTAACTGGGCCCCATCGATTTGCTCCGCGAGAACTTTGCCACCTTGCATGTAATCGTGGTTCCCAAGAACGGTGACGTCGATGCCCAAAGCATCGAGCATTTTGAAAGCGTCGACGCCGTTGTTGGACATGAAGAACGAGGTGCCTTCACCAAAATCTCCGCCGTCCACAAAAATAGTTTTTATGCCCTGAGCACGGGCCTCGGCTTTGAGATGGTCGGCCAACTTTTTCAGTCGAGCATAACCACCTTTACCGGTGCGGGTACCCTCGAAGTAGGAGTGGAGGTCATTGGTGTGGAGAATCTGCACTTTGACCGCTTGGGCGAAAAGGGGAAAACCTAGTAAAACCATTGTCAGCAGGAGGATTTTCATAGGTTTCCCTTTTCGTAAAAAGGCCCGTCCGGTTGAACCTTTCTCAAGAATGGTCAGCGATCATGAAAAAAATGCCCAGTTAGGCCTCTGTGAGCTTCAGGTGAGCTTGGCATGAGCTTGCCGCCTGCCTGAAGGCGCGTTAAAACCGACCAATGAAGTTTCCTGAGCTCCTCCTTCCCGTCGGTACTATGCCCATGGCCCTAGCGGCCATTCACGGCGGCGCGGATGCGATCTATGTGGGAGTTCCCGGCTTCAATGCCCGCGGACGGACCCACGATTTTTCTATCCCAGAACTGAAAGAGTTGATTGATCTATGCCATCTCTACGGCGTGAAGGTTCACCTGGCTTTTAATGTCCTGCTCTTCGAGCAGGAACTTGAGATCGCGGCCGATCTTTTAAAGGAGATTCTGCCGTTAGGTCCCGATGCGTTCATCGTGCAAGACCTTGGGCTCGTGCAGTTGATTCGTCAGATGGCGCCGCACATGCGCATTCATGGTTCCACCCAAATGACCGTCACCAATCATGAAGCGATTCGCTTGGTGGATGATCTCAACATCCAGCGCTTCGTCCTCGGCCGGGAAAATAGCCTGGAAGAAATCAAAACCATTCGCGCGGGAACCACCCGCGAGATCGAAGTGTTCGTGCACGGTGCTCTGTGTGTTGCGTACTCCGGCCAGTGCTTCACCTCGGAATCTCTCGGTGGTCGCTCGGCGAACCGCGGCCAGTGCGCGCAGAGCTGTCGCCTGGGCTACGAGATGTTCGTGGATGGTGAGAAGCGCGACCTCGGTGATAAGAAGTATCTCGTGAGCCCGAAGGATCTGTGTGGCATCGAAGAAGTGCCCGCGTTGATCGACGCCGGCGTGGATTCGTTCAAAGTCGAAGGCCGCTTGAAAGGCCCGGACTACGTCGCCACAGCAGGGAAGAGCTATCAGTCAGCGATCCATGGTCATATTCCCAGCTCACGCGACATGGCGGTGAGTTTTGGTCGCGGATTCTTCAGCGGCTGGTTGCATGGTGTGGATCATCAAAAATTAGTGGAAGGTAGTTTCTCGTCCCACCGGGGCTTTGAGGTCGGTGTGGTGGACAAGGTTTTGAAAGATGCCGTGATTGTCGTCACGCGAGATGAAGTGGTGGCGGGCCATGGATTACTGTTCGCCCGTGGTGATCAAGAAGTGGGTGGCAAAGTCTTCCGCGTTCAACGTTTGTCCGCAGACAAGCTGCAAGTCACGCTTCTGGCACCCTTTGATTACACAAAAATCAAAGTGGGCATGCGTGCATGGATCAATTCCGATGATCGCCTAGACGGCGAGGTCAAAAAACTCACCACCGATCGCCAGCACATGCGACGGGTGCCCTTGCAGATGAAATTGAATTTGCAACTGAATGCGCCGATCGAACTCACAATCACAGACCCCGAAGGTCGCACCGTGACGGTTGCGGGCCCGCTGGGTGTGGCCTCACAAAAAGATATTGCACCTGAGACGCTGTGGGACGAGTTGGGCGCTCTCGGAACCACCGCTTATCGCTTGGATAAAAAATCCATCCAAGGCAGTGGCGTTTACATCTCACAAAAAGATTTGAAATTGTTGCGTCGTGAAGCTGTGGATAAGATCACGCAAGCGCGCTTAGCCGTTGCGAACTCAGTCGTTACGATACCGGCCTTCAGGCCGACACTTACTCAGACTAATACCCAGGCCAAGCTCAATGTTGTCCTGCGAGAAAAAGCTCAAGTCGAAGACTTCATCCAAGGCCTCGCCGCCTGGGACATCACTCGTCTCGGCGTCGTGTTCCTCGATTACGAATTCGGCAAAGACTATGCGCCCTCAGTAGAAATGCTTAAGGCCGCGGGAGTGAAAGCAGGGATAGCGGCGACGCGGATTTTGAAACCGCGCGAGTACTACAATCTGAATATCATCCTTCGCGCTAATCCAGATGCCATCCTCGTGCGTAACCTCGGCGCGCTGGGGTACTTGAAAGACAAAGGTATTCCGCTGCACGGCGATTTCTCTTTGAACGTCTCGAACCATCTCACCGCTCAGTATCTGTTGGATAAAGGTTTGGAGAGTGTCTGCGCGTCCTATGATCTCAACCAACCCCAGCTGGAAGTGCTCTTGCAAAACGTTCCCCGCGATCGCTTGGAGGTGACCTTGCATCAGTACATGCCCGAGTTCCACATGGAGCACTGTGTGTTCGCGGCGTTCATGTCGAAGGGCTCGAGCTTCAAAGACTGCGGCAAGCCGTGCGAAAAGCATAAAGTGGAATTGAAGGATGCTTACGGCAACATGCACTTTCTCAAGGCCGATCAAGAGTGCCGCAACACGCTTTACCGTGGCAGCGCGCAGTCCGCGGCTTTC
>JAIXOY010000048.1 GCA_027486525.1 Pseudomonadota bacterium | reverse complement strand
TTTCAAACTGAGCTTCGTCCAGGGTAGAATATCGCCTATGCAGTATGACGTGATCATCGTGGGAGCGGGAGTTTCCGGTTCCACCATTGCGCAGGATTTAGCGACGAAGGGCGTGCGTGTGCTCGTGCTCGAAGCGGGTCGCTCATTCACGCGCGATACGTATCCGCGCAAAGAGATCGATGGCAACGCCCAGCTGTACTGGGGTGGTGGCGTTGAGCTCAACACCTCGGCGACCCTGGCGCTGCTGCGACCGAAGGTCGTGGGTGGCGGCTCCATCGTCAACCAAGCGCTGATGGATCGCTTCGATCACATCGCCCTCGACAGCTGGCGGGCGCAGTCCGACGTGCCGTACTTCAGTGAGCACGGGTTGAGCCCGTGGTATGAAGCCGCGGAGAAAGAGCTCATCATCCAAGACATTCCGGAGTCCACGCGCAACGGCAACGCCGAGATTTTTGCGGAGGGGTTTAAGAAATGCGGCTTCGTCTGCAAGCCCCTGAGTCGCGCCCAGAGTAACTGTCGGTTTGAGGACGGCAACGACTGCATCGAATGCCTGGCCGGCTGTCGCATCGATAGCAAACAGAGCACCCCGGTGACCACGCTCCGGCGCGCGCTCCGTGCCGGCTGCCACCTCGTGAGTGAGGCGGAAGTCAAATCCGTGAAGCACGCAGACCACAGCGTGAAGGTTTCGGGCACTCTCTCCAGCGGCGCGCCCTTTTCTTTCGAGGCCAAAAAATTGGTGCTCGCGGCCGGCGCCATTGGGAATAGCCGTTTGCTTTTGAGCGAGCACTTCAATCGTAAACTCCCGTGGCTTGGTAAGGGTTTCTACACGCATCCGCAGTACATGGTGATGGGGTTGTATGACCGCGAGATCAACGCGCACAAGGGCCCGCTGCAAACGTACAAGTCCTACGACGCCGGCTTTCGCTTAAAAGGCTTCAAGCTGGAAAACGTCTTCGCTCCACCGGTGGCGATCAGCATGCTGGTCCCCGGAACGGGTGTGGGCCATCTCGCAAAAATGAAAGAGCTCACGCGCATGAGCTGCATCGAAGTCGCTGTTCGTGATACCCACGCTGGCCGCATTCGCGTGAACAGCGACGGCAAAGCCTTTGTGGAAAAAGAATTGAACGGCGTGGACCGGGAACGCAAAACCGAAGGGCTCAAGGCCATCGATGCGATCTTCCGCTCGACCGGCGCGCGTGAGGTGGTGCCCGGAAAACTCGGGATCGGTTTGCATCTCATGGGCGGCCTCGCCATGGGAACCGATCCGAAGACGTCTGTCGTAGCCCCGGATTTTAAACTCCATGGGTTTAAGAGCATCTACGCCGCTGACTCATCGATCTTCCCCAATGCCCCAGGGATTAATCCCTCGCTCACCATCATGGCCCTCTCTCGGATGGCTGCATCCTCGATGCTGAAGGAGCTGTGATGAACGCGCTTGCCCTGAAGGGCCTCAAGAAAGCAGGGGACATCCTCCTTCCTGGAGAAGGGGCCTTTCCGGCCTTCTCTCAAACGCAACTCGAAGGCCAGTTACCACGTCTGATGAACGAGATGTACGACGACGATCGCCGCGGGTTTATCCTACTCATGAACGTCTTCGGTGTGTTGCCCTCGTTTCTGGTGCGCTTGCTTTTGTGGGTCGCAAGCTTTGGCCACGGCAGCGTGTTTCGCCAGATTCACATCGGCGTGCGTGGCGTGCTTTTCACGCTCTACTATTCGGGCATCGATCACCACGGAATCTTACCGGCCCTCAAGTACGCAACAACCATCAACACGACCCTTCCTCAGGATGATGAAATGCAAGAACTTCTCCGTCATGCGAATCCACTGGCGATGCCTCTTTCTTCACTGGGACCTGCTCTCGTCATGGAGAAGGCGCGCAGCGCCCATGAAAGCATCCGAGACATTTCGGTAAGTGACCGTGTGAAGACGATCAAACGTCTGCGGTTCGTGGTGCTCAAGCGCCAAGAAGAAATCATCGATGCCATTCAACGGGAAACCCACAAAGCACGCACGGACGTGCTGACCTCAGAAATTTTTCCCGTGCTCGAGCACTTGGCGTTTCTCGAGGCGAGCACAGCAGACGCTCTGAAAGATGAGACGGTGCCGACGCCCGCGGCGATGATGGGAAAAAAATCTCAGGTGTGGTACGAGTCCATGGGTGTCGTGCTAGTGATTTCTCCGTGGAACTATCCGTTCTATCAGGCCCTCACGCCGATCACCTGCGCGTTTGTGACGGGCAATGCCTGCGTCTACAAACCTTCTGAGCTCACGCCGCTGCAGGGCCTGGTGGAAAGTGTGCTGACGGAAGCAGGCTTTGCGCCGGACTGGGCACAGGTTGTCTACGGGGACGGACGTGTGGCACAAGAACTCATCGATCTTCGCCCCAACAAAATCTTCTTCACCGGGTCCGTCGCCACCGGCAAAAAAATCATGGCGCAGGCCTCCCAGTATTTGATTCCGGTGGAACTCGAGTTGGGTGGCAAGGACCCGATGCTGGTCTTTAGCGGCGCGAACATCCAGCGCTCCGTGAAAGGGGCCGTGTGGGGCGCGTTCACGAACTCGGGGCAGTCGTGCACCTCGGTGGAACGTCTGTACGTACAGGACTCCATCTACGAAGAGTTCAAATCTTTACTGCTGACGGAAGTCAAAGCGATCACCCTCGGTGTGGATACTGACGGCAACAAAGACATGGGCGCCATGATCTCGGAGAAGCAGGTCCGGATTGTTGCTGATCTCGTGAAAGACGCGCTCGCGCAAGGCGCGACGATGCTCACGGGCGTTGAGTGGGACTTTCACAATAAGATGATCCCCCCGATTGTGCTCGAGGGGACCACCCATGCCATGCGGATCAACCAAGAAGAAATCTTTGGGCCCGTGCTGCCGCTCATGCGCTTTAGCGACGAAGCGGAGGCCATCCGCCTCGCCAATGATTCGACGTTTGGTTTGTCGGCCAGCGTGTGGGGAGAGAAGGAGCAGGTACTGCGGGTTTCCCGACAGCTGGTCACCGGTAACATCTCGGTGAATAACGTGATGGTTTCGGAAGGCAACCATGCGTTGCCGTTCGGCGGCGTCAAAGACAGCGGCATCGGACGCTACAAGGGTGTGATGGGCCTGCGGGGTTTTTGTACGGTGAAGAGCATCCTGATCGATGGCAACAGTAAGAAGATCGAAGCGAACTGGTACCCGTACACCACGAAGAAGTACCGGCTCCTGTCACGTCTCGTGCAGTCGTTGTTCTTGAAGAAATGGATCGGGTTTGCGGTGAACGGATTGAAGCTCGAAACCTACAGTCAAAAAGCGCGGCGGGATTAGCTCCCGCCGCACTCAGAAGAACTAAATCTTACGAAGCGGAGTATTGTAACGGCCCGCGCGGCTTTCTTTATCAAACCACTTCATCATGTCGGTGAAGTAGTTGTTGTAGAAAGAGTTGCGGATCTGCTCTTCGTCGTACACACCGCGTGGCCCAAAACGTGTGCCGTGGGTGATGTAGAGCTTGAGCTTCTTGTCCGTCGAGTACGAGTCGCGCATCAGCTTGTACCATTCTGCGACTTCGATCACGCGGCCCACGATCGGGTCGATCGCCAACCAGATTTCTTTTCCTTGAGCGTTCTTCGACTGAGCAATCGTCGTGACGTGCCAGCCCCACTGACCGCCGTCGGGAGTTTGCATGTGGCCCACGACGAAAGCTTTCTGAACGCTGCGACGATCGATGCCGCGCTGAACGAGTTCGAGGTGGACGAACATCGCGCGGCCGAAGCAAAAGCCGATGCCTTCGTTGCGTGGATCGTACTTGTTGTAGCTGTAGAGACTGACCACGGGGTTCGCTTCCACGGCCTTCAACGCATCAGCGCCATCGAGCGTGTGCAAGT
The DNA here is from genome assembly GCA_027486525.1 of Pseudomonadota bacterium. GTDB lineage: Bacteria > Bdellovibrionota > Bacteriovoracia > Bacteriovoracales > Bacteriovoracaceae > UBA6144. The sequence continues at coordinate 4,453 of JAIXOY010000048.1, read as the reverse complement.
TCTTTGGCTTGCTGAAGTCCACGCCACGATCAGTGTTCAAGGTCAGGACATCAAAATCGATGAACTTCTTGAGGTCGGCGAGGTTATTCGCGTGGATCGCTGCCACTTGCATGCCGCGCGTGTCTTGGTTCGCGAGTTCGAACAAACCTTCATCATTGTCGACGAGTTGAGCGTGGGTCAGCGGTGCCCATAGGACGAGCGCTGCCACTAGGGTGAGAAATTTCATAAGGCCTCCGAGGGTTAGATGGAGGGTACTTATCACGTCTCTGCAAAAAGTGATGAGAGCTGGTAAATTTTTCTCGGACTAGTTTTTAGGTTTTTGGCAGACGTCGCGGTATTTCACGTAACCTTCTTTGCAACCCCACGTATGGCCGTCTTCGTTGAGCACTCCGTGCTTGGGAACCACCACTTTTATGCAGTCATCTCTGTGCTGGATGTAGCCCCGGTTGCACTCCCAGCCCCAGAGATGGTCTACGGGGTGGGAGTTCTTGGGGTGTTTCTTCGCTGCCCAAGCGGAGGTGACGAGCAAACATAAGATGAGACACTTCATGCCGAGGCCTTTTTCTTAAGGAACCAGGCGAGGCCACCGAAAGCCGCCACCGAAAGGATATCTTGCGCCAGCTCCGGGATCTTCATGTGGAAATCAAGGCCCGACACCAAGACGAGGGCCACGGCCACACCCATAAGGGCCTCACCGGCGACTAGGCCTGACGACAAGAGCACACCTGGATCTCGGCCTTCATCGCGACCCGGATGTTTACGACTAGCAAGCCAATGAATCACCCCGCCGAGGACCATGGGAGTCGCCAGCGTCACAGGGAGATACATGCCCACCGCGATCGGCATGAGATGGAGCTTGAACTTACTGTTCTTCATGAACACGCGATCAATGATGATGACGGCCACGCCGAAAGCGGCACCGATCGCGAGCTTATCCATGGGCAACGTACCATCGCCAAAAATAGCTTTCGTGAGGGAGGCAAACAACGTCGCCTGCGGAGCTTTGAGTTTGTCGCCGATGCCGTAAGCTTCGTGCAGCAAGGTGAGAGTCGGTGCGAGAATGAGGTCCAGTACCACGGCACCCAAGAGCTGCGCGATCTGCAAAGCACGCGGAGTGGCACCCAGGATCGATCCGGTTTTTAGATCCTGTGAGGTATCTCCGGCCGTGCAAGCGGCACAACAAACGACGCCCGCCACACCGAGAGTCGCCAAGATCGCCGAGTCACCTTTAAAGCCTAAAACCAAGAACAGCGCCGCTGTTCCCAGAAGCGCCGAGATGGTCATGCCAGAAACTGGGTTGTTCGATGTGCCCACGAGGCCCACCACATAACTCGAAACGGCGACGAACATGAACGACGCGATCACCATGGCCACCGTGGCGATCAGCGTGTGCCCCCAGTTATGCAGCATGGTTTCGTACAAGAAGGCGATGGCGAGCACGTTGACCGCGAGAAGAATCCCGAGGATGGTCGGAGAGAGGTCTCCCGTGGAGCTGTCGGCATTCTTCATCGCCCGCAGACCGGCGCCGAAGCTTTTGCGAACGCCGAGGAGTGACCACAAACCACCCACCACCATGGCGCCCACGCCGATGTAACGAACTTCCGACGACCAAAGTCCCCACGCCACATCCAAGGCGCTTGAGCCTTCCATCGCGAGGGGTGTGCCCATGAGCGGAATCGCAATGGCCCAGGCGATCAGGCCGCCGGAGAGTACGAGAAGAGAGACGGGAAGACCGACGATGTACCCCACCGCCATCAGGGCCGGAGAAATATCACCGCCGACAAAAATTGAGCTCTTACCCGCAAAAGCCGCTTTCTCCACGGTGCCTTTGAAAACTCCAAGAAGCGCTGAGCCCGCTTTGAAAAGCGCGCCGAGACCAAGGCCCTGCAAGACGACTTTGAATCCACTGCCATCTTTTTCTTGAGCCCCGGCACGCAAGACCTGCGCACACGCCACGCCCTCTGGATAGATCAACTCGGGGCTGTCTTCGATGAGTGCTTTTCGCAGCGGAACCATGAACACCACACCCAAGACACCGCCGCAGGCAGCGATCAAAGTGGTGGGCCAGAAGGGGAAACTATTCCACGCACCGACGAGCACGAGTGCGGGCAATGTGAAGATCACACCGGCCGCGAGAGATTCACCGGTGCTCGCCATGGTTTGCACCACATTGATCTCGTAGAAAGAATCGCGCTTGAGAGCGCGGTAAAAACCCAGCGCCAAGACAGAGCAGGGAATGGAGGCGGACACGGTCATCCCGGCATAGAGCCCGAGGTAGACGTTGGCGGCGGCCATGACGATCCCGAGGATCAAACCCAATGTAATTGAGAGGACGGTGAGTTCGCGTTTCATGAAGATTCCCCAGGGTAGTTTAAGTCCTCATGATTGCATCAATTCCGACAGGAAAAATCAAGCAATCCCCGGATAATTCCGAAGAGCACCAGGTCATAGACCACTATTTAAGGGGAACGCATGCGAATACCTTACTCTCTCCCGTTGTGGGGCCTTCTTCTGGCTTCTCAGACCTGGGCCGCCGATGTGCGACCGGTGCTCAAAGAGACGATGGATAACCTCAGTGTCGAGAACTGTGTGGCCAGCATGGGCAAGGTTGAGAAGACCTTGGCGAGCTTATCGCCACAAGAGCATTTGAGTGAGCTGGCCCAAAGTAAGCCTGAACTTCTTGGCAAAGAGCTGTGGGATTTTAAGATCAAGGTGCACGAACAACTCCGCGTGTTCTACCAAGCGAAGACGCTGGAGCGTGACTGCGCCAACGCCTACCGCGGGGCCCTGCGTGCCGTGCGCTTCCTGGAAGACCTCGTGCAAGAGCATCAGATCAGAAATAATGTAGAAGGCGTCGTGTTCCCAAGTGCGGCCTGGGTCGAGGGTAACCCGCACGTGAAGCGCCATCCGAAGTTCGAAGATTTCAACCTGAAGAAAAGTCTGCAAAGCGGTGACGTGATTTTGACTCGTGGTAATGCCTACACCTCGGCCGCCATTTCATCGCTGGGTGAATTCGACACGCAGTTCTCGCACCTGAGCTTGGTGTACATCGATGCCGCTGGAAAAGTGTGGACGGTGGAGGCCCACATCGAAGTGGGGTCGTTCGTGCGGCCGCTGGAAGATCACATCAAAGACAACAACTTCCGCACCATGATCTTCCGCTTCGATGATCCGGCCATCGCCAAGAAAGCCGCCGAGTACGCCTTCAATCGTGTCAAGAAAGCGTCGGACACGAAAGGGAACATCCTCTACGACTTCGCTTTCAGCATGGCGGACAAAGGGGAGAAGCTGTTCTGTTCGGAGACCATCTCGCACGCCTACGAGATCGCCAGCGAAGGCAAGGTGATGATTCCGCTGTATCAAAGTCGTCTGCAGCTCCGCAAGTCAACCTTCGTGCACGACATCGGGATCACCGCCGACGAGAGCTTCGTCCCGGCCGACATGGAGATCGATCCGCGCTTCACGGTTGTGGCCGAGTGGCGTGATGCGGCTCGCATCAACGACATTCACGAGAAAGACGCCATCCTGCAGGCGATGTTCGCGTGGGTGGATTCCGACGGCTACAAGATGCAGCAGGGTTCCAGCAAGAATAGCTTCATCTACCGCAACGTCGCCTGGCCCCTGCGTCGCGTGCCGTTCCTGAAGAAATACTTCAAAGACAAAATGCCTCTGAACATGAGCCGCGATTTGATCGGTTACTTCGGCGTGCTCGAGAGCACGGCGGAACTGCTCCACAAACAAATCGGTGCCGCGAACCAAAAAGCCATTCAAGAGCGCGGCCTGCCGTTGCTCCGAGATGAGAAGTTTCAGGTGCTGGAAGAGTTCCGCTTGAAGGATCTTGGCTCGAAGAAAAAACCGCTGCACAAGATGTTCCGCCCTCAGAAAGGGAAGGGCCAGTAAGAATTTCATAGCCCAGGGCCAACCGGCCCTCGCTTCGGTTAGGGTTGGCCACCAATTCTAACCGAGGATGACTATGAAGTTTTCGATGCTCACAATGGCTATGCTCTTTGCTCTCACCGGCTGCATGGGCGGCTACACTGTTAGTAAGTGCAAGGGCCGCGCGGCGGACCTCGCGGGCCTCGCGGGCACCTACGCGATCTCGGACCTTGGGATGAGTGTGGACGTTGTTCGCACGGGCCGCGGTACCTACAACCTGCTCGCTGAGGGCGAAGTCGAGTCGGTTCTCACGACGTGTGTGGTGAACGGCAAAGAGATCGCCGAAGCTTCGCTCCAAGAGGACATGAACCTCGCCCTCGTTCGCAGCGGAGACGCGTTGGTCGTTTCAACCTTTGACACGGCGGTGCTGGACGCGGCCGGCGTGAAGTACGACACGGCCGTGATCGAAGAGCTAGGTGGCCTTAGCATCGTGGGCGTGGAAGGTGAGATGTCGGATGACGTTTTCACGACGGCTTTGATGTTGGGCGACGTGAGCTTGAGCAAGCAGTAGATAGTT
>JAIXOY010000304.1 GCA_027486525.1 Pseudomonadota bacterium | reverse complement strand
TCCCGGGCACCTGCACATGGATCTTTGAAAGATACTTCTCGTGATCACGTTCCAGCCTGATGCTGATGTCCTTCGCATCAGGAAAGATCCTCTTCAAATGGTTTTTTGTCGTGGTGATGAGTTCCGTCATAAAACCTCCTTTGCTAAATCTTCGTAGCCGTTGTCCCAGAAGTGACCGTGCTTCGGCAGGAGAACCCTAAACTCTTCTCCCTCCTCAACTTGATCACTTAACACCTGTTCGAGCACATTTCGAAACTCTCGGTCTTTGGGTTTCCGTTTGCGGTAGCTCCGAAGTGAACTGTTTCGGTCGTCCAAGGTCTGCGAAAACGAATGATCGGTTCTTAAAATCTTCATGAACATCCCTCCTTGATTTTCATGGGTCTATCGTTCGTCCTGGTGATCAAAATAATTTCTCCCAAAAACCTGTCAAGGTTTCGAACGAGACACGTAAATATTTGTTTTTCGAGGATTTTTAAAAAATCTGGAAAGTGTATTTTCTACCCAGGAGGGCCACCATTTCTGTTGAAGACTATCATTTTTTCTTAGTTCGACCTAGGATGCGACAGCGCCTCTCCTCCCTCCAAAGGATGACAGATGAAATCCCTCACAATAACTTGTTTTCTGGCCCTTCTCTCATTTGCCGCCCAGGCGCAAGAAGTCGTTCTGGAGTCTCCGGTGTTCGCCGCAGACTGCGCCGCAGACTCAACGCTGACGCGCTCTGGTCAGTCGCTAAAAGTTCTTTTACCTACCATTGTTGCGCAGCTCGACTCGGGTACCATTTCTCGCAAACGCTGCACCATGGCCGTTCCATTCGTCGCACCTCCGGGCCTCCAGGTCGGCGTGGAGACAGTATCCGTGGAAGCAACTTCGTCCCTTGGCAGAGGAACTCGCGCTACATTATCGGCGGAAGCGTTCTTGGCCAGCGGCAAAGGCGTCGTCCTGAAAAAGAGCCTTCGCGGGCCTCGCACTTTGAGCGCCCAGTACAATGCCAACGCCTCAGCAATCCAATGGAGCCGGTGCGGAGGCGCGGGGATCCTGCGCCTGAACTCCTCGATCGTGCTGCAGGGTAAGCGGCCATCGACACTGTCCATGAGTGAGGTGGGCCTTGTTCTAAAGACTCGTCCCTGCCAAATGGCCCGCGCACGGTAGCCAACAGGGATCACACGGCTTTAAATTCAAGCACTCACTTGCTGGCAAAAAATTGCGCCCCTCGAAAGTGCATGATGAGAAGGACGCCAACGGGAACAACGGAAATCGTGCCCCACACCTGGGTTAGGTAAGTGGCGACAGCGCACCCGACCAGGAAGGAAAGGGCCACCTGAAAGATGGGTGTAATCTTTGTGGACTTAAGCGGCGTCAGTAGGGTGGCGGTAGCCTCAAGGCCCAGAGTTGTCATGTTGCCCGTCATGACTGTGGTGGTGGGCGAACCGGTGAACACCATTTTTTGCAGGACATTCTGTGTTGCCATGGCAAAAACGAGGACGGTCACAACCATGAAGGGTGCAACGCCCAGGTAGGACAGAGCTCCTGCGAGAAGGAGGAGGCATCCCTGCAAAAGACCTAGCAGCTGCTCGAGCCGACCATCTTTCAACTGAAGTTTTTGGATCACGACCCCAACACAAGCGACACCCACAAGAAACAATGGAAGAGTCAGGAGTTTGAGGTAATCCGCCGGAGTCGCTCCCTGCACGAGCGCCGCCGCGAAGAGCACGAAGTTACCTGTCACGTGCGCACTGAAGATGCCTCCCGCTCCGATGAAAGAGGCGGTGTCGACGAAGCCGGCGGTGAACGCCAAGATGAGGAGTGTCGGTTTCATGTTAGATCTTTACCTTCAGCCAGAGGTTCAAAAAATTAATGTCCCGTGTTCCCGGGATTGCGGTGAGATAAGCCCCTCGCTGAAAATGCGCCAGCTCTCCGCAGGCACTGGCGTGCTTGGCGAAAACTTCTTCGTGGCACGTCTCCAGTGAGTACTGCGTTCCCACGAAGTACCGAGCATTGGCATTGCCAGCTCTCAGCTGTCGTCCATTGGGGCCATAGATGCCGTCTTGGTTCGACTCGCGCCAGTAGAAATTCGTGCTCGCCTTGACGAGAATTTTCTCGCGAGGATAGAAGCTTGCGGACGGATGGAGGTCGATGAAGTTCGAAGGCCCCAATACACCGGAGAACCCGAAGTAGTTCCCTTTCGGATAAAGGGCGTTGAACGTTTCTAGCCTACGATCTGTCGGATCAGAATCACCGGTGGCCATGTCAGCACGAAAACCAAAGCGCAATCGATCTAACCGCGCGGGTAGGTTCCAGCCCGTTTCCGTGGCGATGGTCCAAGCGCGGATCTCATCTTGGTCGAACTCGCCGCCTTGGACGACAACCTCATGGTTGTAATCAAAGTTTCCCACCTTGCCCCAGAGTCTTGAGCCCAGCGAGTGACGCGTTTCATGCCCTGGCCGCTGGCCATAGAAGGATGGCTTCGAGAGGCCCAGGTAATAAAGATCAAGTCCTCGTTTCAGGGTAAGGTAGCTCCCCCACAGCAACTGATCCTTCTCTGGTGAGTTGTTCAACGAGTAGCGCTCGATCTCCACGGGCGCACCGAGAAACACATCCAGTTCGCCCAAGTCGAACTTATGAACGAGTTTTGCCATGTCAAAACTGAGACGAGAGTTTGGGCCTTCACGCGCGGAGATGAGGCGCAAAGATCCGTAGTTGAGCTCTTGGCGACCGACCTTGAGAGTGATCGTCGGGAGCTGATGCTCGACGTACAACTGTGAGACATCAAACTCGTCTTTATCCAGTGGTATGTTGCCCGCGGATTTATCGAAGACTGCGCTGCTCTTAGCTTCCACGAAGCTCGCGGTCTTCGCAGACCAGCGACTCGCAAGTCCGAGATGCACGCGCTGGAAGAGATAGCCGTTGGGATCAGTGACTGCTTTGTCGAAATCAAAAGCATTCACGTACTCGTACATCCAGCGCACATTACCGGTGAGTTTGGTCTGCGCCTCCACGTTTCCGACGAACAAGAGAACTAGAAAGCCCAGCAGCTGCAACCGAGGCTCCAGTCTAAGAACACTTCTTCGAGCGTCATGCGCGACGTCTTCGCGCTGGGATGTACCGCGCAGCAGGTGCGCACCGGTGCGGCGAGATCTTCGAAGCGGACCACCTCTCGCTTGGTGTGGTAACCCCCGAAGTGGCGCACGGGAGACCAGTCGGGCATGGGCGCGGGAAGCTCCGGCGCCAGCGGTTTGTAGGTGCCGTCTCCGTGCACCACGTTCCCGCCGAGCACGGTCAGCACCGAGGTGATGTCCTGTATCTCTTCGTCGGCGACCTTGAAGAAGTCATCGCTCAACACAGCGAAGTCCGCCAGGAGTCCTTCCTTGATCTCGCCCTTCTTCCCTTCTTCATTCGAGAACCAGGTGTTGGTGAGTGTCCAGAGCTTAAGTGCTTCGAGGCGCGAGATGAGATTTTCTGGCGGGTACATGCTGAGCCCACCAACGGTTTTTCCGGTGGTGAGCCAGTAGAGACTCACCCACGGATTGTAGCTCGCCACACGAGTCGCGTCGGTGCCTGCGCCGATGGGCACGCCGGCCTTGAGCATCTTTTTGATCGGCGGTGTTTGCTCCACGGCTTTCTTTCCGTAGCGCGCGACGAAGTACTCACCTTGGTAGGCCATGCGATGCTGGATGGCGATGCCGCCCCCCAACGCCTTCACGCGTTCGATGTTTTTTTCGCTGATGGTTTCGGCGTGATCAAAAAACCAGTGCAATCCCTGGAACGGTTGGTCGCGGTTCACTTTCTCAAAGACGTTGAGCGCGCGCTCGATGGTCTCGTCGTAGGTCGCGTGCAGGCGGAAGGGCCAGCGGCTCTCAACCAAATGGCGAACAACTCCTTCCAGATCGGGTTCCATGTTGGCGGCAAGGTCAGGCCGAGGTTCCCGGAAGTCCTCGAAGTCGGCGGCACTGAACACCAGCATTTCACCGGCGCCGTTGTGTCGGTAGTGGTCGCTCCCCGCCCCCGGCTTCACGAGCTGGGTCCACTTCTTGAAGTCGCCCAACTCCTCTTTCGGTTTCTGCGTGAAGAGATTGTAGGCGATGCGCAGGGTGAGCTTGTCTTCTTTGTGGAGGCGGTCCACCACTTCGTAGTCTTCTGGGTAGTTCTGGAAACCACCGCCGGCGTCGATGACTCCGGTGACACCGAGCCGATTCATCTCGCGCATGAAATGCATGGTGGAATTGATTTGATACTCGAGCGGCAGCTTCGGGCCTTTCGCGAGCGTAGCGTAGAGGATGAGGGCGTTGGGCTTCGCCAACAAGATACCGGTGGGTTCACCTTTCTCATCTTTCTCGATCAGGCCTCCGGGAGGATGAGGCGTGTCGCGCGTGAAACCACAGACCCGGAGTGCTGCGCGGTTCAAGAGCGCACGATCGTAGAGATGCATGATGAAGACCGGGGTGTCCGGTGCGGCGTCGTTGATTTCATTGAGCGTCGGCAGTCGTTTCTCCGCGAACTGGTGCTCGGTGAAGCCGCCCACCACACGCACCCACTGGGGAGCTGGTGTGCGCTGGGCTTGCTCTCGCAGCATGCGCAAAGCGATCGACAGGGATGGCACGCCGTCCCAGCGCAACTCCATGTTGTAGTTGAGCCCACCGCGGATGATGTGCATGTGGCTGTCGATGAGACCCGGGATAACACGGCGACCGCCGAGATCCGTCACTACAGTCTGCGCGCCCTTGTGCTTCATGACCTCATGGTCAGAACCGACTTTCAAGAAGCGACCATCCTTGATCGCCAGTGCCGTGGGACTCGCGGGCAAGGTATCAAACGTCGTGACCTGGCCGTTGTAGAATATCTTATCTGCCGTCAGCATGAGTTTGATCCTGTGTTTTTGTAGCTGGACTCGCTTGTCCCAGGCGCGTGCGAATGAAGCCGTACCCGTTCTCGCCGAGCAGTATTCCCAGAAGTCCCAGGAGCGCGATGATCGGTGGCGCGGGAGAGCGCACACCGACCACGGCGTAGATGAGACCGATCAGGATACCGACGGCCATTGAAAGGATGTAGGGCCAGGCCTGCATCAGTGGCCTTCTTGGGCGTTGAACATTGTCTTCGCGTAGTACAGACCGATGCCGTAGGCGCCGCCGTTGTGCTTCGCGACTTCTACCGTGGCGTCGTAGGTTTTCGCGCGGGCCCAGTCACGCTGAAGCTCGAGGAGGTACGTGAGTGACGTCACGGGACGGACGCCGGCCTGGATCATGCGATTCATCGCCATCTCGTGGGCTTCCGTTGAGACATCACCGCAGGCGTCGGGGATGACGTAGACTTCGAAACCCTGCTCAATCGCCGAGAGCGCCGGGCCCGAGATGCACACCGAAGTCCAGAGGCCCGCGAACACCAAGCGCGTCTTACCGATCTTGTTCACCTCGTTGATGACGTTCTGGTCTTCCCAGGTGTTCATGGTGGTGCGGTCGATCGCCTTGTGCTCCGGGAACACGTCTTTGATCTCCTGGAACATCGGGCCCGAGAAAGATTTTTCCGCGACCGTTGTGAGGATCGTCGAAACGCCGAACGTCTTGGCCGCTTTTGAAATCAACGCGGCGTTGTTGCGAAGATTGGTCGCGTCGATGGACTTCGTCGCAAACGCCATCTGGGACTGGTGATCGATCATGATCAAGATGTGGTCATTGGCGTTAAGTAGAGACTTTGCTGGGACAGCAGATGCTTTAGGCATGGTGATCCTCCGTTAGGTTAAATGAGACATGCCAGGATGGTATTTTTAGATCGAGCCGCGGAACAATACTTAAGAGTTATGAGCACCTTCAATGAAAGCATGAGTCGCGATGCTTTACCGACCGCGTCCGATGCTCAACAAGTATTCGCCTATGCAGCGTTGCCCGATAAAATGGCTCCAACAAAAGGGTTGGCATGCGCGTCTTTCTTACGGGTGTCTTTGGTTATCTCGGTAGTCACGTGGCCACAGAATTGCTCGCGCAAGGCGACGAAGTGCTCGCCTTGACGCGCTCACCTTTGGAAGACGACATGGCGACTACCAAGGGCCTCGTCCCGTATCGATGCCAACTCACGGAGCTGAAGAAGCTCAGAGAAGCGGCGGAATCCGTCGACGCCGTCATCCACACCGCAGCCAGCGATGCTGCAAGCTTCCAGAGCATCAACACCCAGGCGACCATGGCGATGCTGGACGGACTCACGGTTCAGCAGAGCTTCACCATGCAAGCGGGCACGGGCGTCTTCGGCCACACTGCTGGAAAAGTTTTCAACGACTCGAGTCCTTTCAATCCTCCCCCTTTCTTGCAGGCTCGTGCGAAGTTCGAAAACCACGTTTTTGATTTCAATGACCAGCACCAGCGAATTTCACTCGTCTACGGGTCGCTGGTCTACGGTGGCAGAGGGGGCCTGATTCCAAAAATTTTGCGAGACGCCGCTGTCAAACACAAGCAGGCTTCCTACATCGGCGATGGCCTCAATGAATGGTCAACGGTCCACGTGCGTGACTGGGCACGACTCATGATCCTCGCGGCGAAACGCGAACGCCGCGGGAGTCGCAAGTACTTTGCCGCGCACGGATCGGTCTCCTTGAAGAGCGTCGCAGAAATGCTCACCGCCGCGCTCAACCTCCCGCTCGCACCAAACTCCATCAGTGCGAACGAGGCGCAGGAAAAATGGGGGCCCTTTGCGGGCATGCTCTCCACGTCTCAGCAGTTCTCCGCGGCGACGGCCCTCAACGAATTGAGCTGGGTGGCCGAAGGTATCTCGCTAGAGCGAGCGTTGGTCGAGGAAGCTCCGTGAGGTGACACTAGCGAAGGTAGCCCCGCCTGTGCGCCTCGAAGGCGGCTTCGGTGCGACTGGCGACGCCGAGTTTTTCGAGGATCGAGATCACGTGCGACTTCACCGTGCCTTCGGAGATGGCGAGGTCCTCGGCGATGTCCTTGTTACTTTTTCCAAGTGCCAGCAAGCGGAGCACCTCGATCTGCTTCGCCGTGAGCCGATCGCTGTCGCTCATCTCTGAGATCTTACTGGCGAGCTGCGGGAGCACGAACTTCTCTCCGCGCGCCACGCTGCGGATGGCGTCCACGATGACCTCGCGAGGCGTGTCCTTCAAGAGATAGGTCTTCGCGCCGACGCTGATGCCGCGGTAAAGATCTTCGGTGCCGTCGTAGGTCGTGAGGAGTATGACCTTGGCGTGGGGATCGAGCTGGATGATCTTCATGGTGGCGGCCACGCCTCCCATGCCCGGCATCTGCAGATCCATCATGACCACGTCCGGCTTGAGATTCGTGAAGCGCGCGATCGCCTCCTCCCCGGTCCCCGCCTGGCCAACCACTTCGAAGTCCGGGGCCAGACCGAGGATGAGGCTGAGTCCTTCTCGGGTGACGGGATGGTCATCGGTGACGAGGATTTTTAACTTGCGACTCATAGGCGATCCATCTGTTGTTTCGACACCTGCACACTCACGGTCGTCCCCTGCTTGAGCGCACTGTGGATGTTGAGCGTAGCGCCGATGCGTTCGGCGCGCTTGCGCATGCTCAAGTGCCCGAGGCCTCCACTGCCCGCAGCGGAGGCGAGGTCAAACCCCATGCCGTCGTCTCTGACCTGCAGAATGAAATGATCTTCTTGGTTGAAGAGTTCGAGGTAAATTTTTTGCGCCTGGGCGTGCTTGAGCGCATTCATGAGACTCTCCTTCACCATGGCGAGGAGGTTCTCCGCTAAAACGCTGCGCGGCTGGACGTCTTCTCCGAAGATGGAGAACTGGACCTGCGAAGGACCCGCCGTCTCCACGGAGCCTACCAGCGACTCGAGGGCATGCTTTAGGCTCACCTTGCTATCCTCGGAAGACTGCAGCGCCAGCACGGCCCGCCGCGCCGACTGGACGCCCTCGCGCGCGAGGTCCAGCGCGCGCTGGACACACTCCTGCGCTTTCTCCAGCTGGAGGTCTTTGAGGAGCTGGGCCGCTTGGAGCTGCATGATGACGCCGACGAAACCGTGGGCGATATGATCGTGGAGTTCGCGGGCGATGCGCGCGCGCTCTTCCACCGTCGCGGAGAGCTCCGCTTCTTGCTTCGCGAGGGCCGCGAGGCGGCTGAGCTGGACCGCGAGGGCGTACTGATTCGAGAGAGCGCGGATCACATCTTCTTTAAGTTCTTCCACGTTTCTCATGTCGTTAAAGCCAAAGCCAAAGACGCCCAGCGGTTGGTCACCAAGCTTCAGAGGGTAGGCGGTGGCTTCAACCCTGCCATTCGTCGTGTGCCACTCGTAAGAGTCCGGCCAGAGCTTGTCCTGATTGGGTCCCATGAACATGAACTGATCACCTTGAAACCAGTCCCTGAAGTATGGCAGCAAGTCAGTACTAAATACTTCGCGCATGTAAGCGGGCTCATTGTCCTCGGGCCCCGCAAAGACACCATCACGAATACGGAACCGCACTTTGATGTATTTCAGATCGGGGGTCACGTCGTACCATGCGAGCAGCGACGCTTTGCTCACCTTGTACATCTCCATGGCGATGAGCTCAGGAATGCCTTCGATCTCCGGCCGCGGGCCAGAAAAATTGAAGGCCGACTGGAGCACGTTGTTCGCGGTCTTCAAAAGCAAGTTCATTTCCTCGACTTTACGCTCGCGTTCGGCGAGGGCCACAAGTTCGAGCTGGCGTTTTTCTTCTTGGAAGGCGTTGCGCTCGAGCGCGGACGAAACCACGTTCGCCGCCGAGAGGATGGTATCTTTTTCGATGGGGTCCCACTTCCGTCCGTGGGTGCAGTCGTCGAACTCGAGCGCCCCCCAGTGCGTGCCGTTAACGTGGATGGGGATGCAACCCGTGGACTTCACCCCC
>JAIXOY010000188.1 GCA_027486525.1 Pseudomonadota bacterium | reverse complement strand
TGTGCTCTCGCGTGTCTATTGCTCCACATGACTGCATACGCTTGCTACACGACCAAGGGCCCCGCATATCAACAGGTTTACAATTACTGCAGCCAGTTTGGGCTCCCCGTAGAAATCATGTACTGTCCTGAGCAAACTGCGATGCCCTCGAGCTTGAATCTCCCAGATTCACTGGGGAAATTGAGATGGGGGTGTAATGGGATACCAGGCCTCGTGAATGGTATCAGATGCTGGCAACCGGTGACCGTAAACTGCCCAACAGGCACTCCCGCCGCTGATCCGGCCTACACAAGTAACCCCACAAATAGCTGCAGCTCCGAGGGGTCGATCATCTACATCGACTCACGCGCTCTCGTCGAAAAGGTGGACCTCGCTGGCGTCCCTTTCAAATTATCCTATTCGAGCGAGCGAGTTCCGGGCGCATCGAAGTGGAACAGCGTGAATCTGCCGCTAACGAGCTCGAGTTACACTCCGAACGCCGCCGTCTCGGGAGAATCCGTCTCCATCAGCATTGCCGGACAAACGCTAAGCCAGGGAACGAGTAATCCGACACCAAATCTCAATGCGAATTTTCAGTGGAACGGATTGAGCGATGTGGGAGCAAGCGTTGCAGGAACCCAGACGGCACAAATCTCACGCGCGACGAGCTACAATGAAGCGGCGATCCAGGCATTGCATCCCACCGAAGAAGTTGTTTTTCTTAATTCGACAAGTATGCCCATTTTTAACACCGCTCTCCGGATTCCTGTGGGCTCTAGGTTTACGGGGATAAATTCAAAGAGTATCGGCGGTTGGTTTATTGAGCCCCACCACCTCTACGATGCCGTTCGTAAGCAGCTCTACAAGGGCGACGGTTCTGTCCTCAACGGTAGTGTGGTAGCACGACCGAATGGAGACTCTTGGTTTGTTGATACAAGCGCAGGGCAAATCTATAACTTTGACTCCAACGGACAACACGTCCAAACCTTGAATTGGCTTGAAGGACAACTGATCTATAGTTTTTCCTATGACGAAATGGGTCACCTCAACAAAATTGAAGATGCCTTCGGCAATGAGACGACGATTCAATATGCGTCCCAGGTCCCCGTCTCCATCACAGGGCCATACGGGCATTCCACAAATCTAACCACTGATGCCAATGGCTACATCGCCACGCTGACGTCTCCGGCGGGAAAAGTGCATGAGATGTCCTACTCCGCGTCGGGACTGATGGCTTCGTTTCAAAAGCCGAGTGGCGCCACATCCACATTCACATATGATGCGGAAGGTAATTTGCTCGTCGATTCAAGCGACTTCGGGTCGTCGGTTCAGCTGGAGTACGTCCAGAACGCGAACATCAACCAAGGCCAGCGAACACTTGAGAAGGAGACGGCCCTTGGGCGAAAGGAATACTTCCTCATCGGAAGTGGCCAGTCTGGGGAGTACAAACGCACCCACACCGCGGCGGATGGGACAACCACTCTATCGACCGAGTACTCGGATGGGAAGTACGTCCAAGAAAACACCACGATCAACACACGCAGAGAGCAGACTTATCGCGACGATGTTCGGTTTGGGTATGTCTCAAAGGTTCCCTATTACACGAGCGTACAAGAAGGCTCGCGGACGATGTCCTATGAGATAGAGCAGGCCGTCACCCTCTCAAACCCCACTGATCCGTTCTCCTATGCCAGTCTCCTCATGACGAAAACACACAGGAACACCATTCAACGAACCACCTACACCCCCGCAAGCGGTGTCATGCTGGAAACATCGCCGATGGGGCGAACATCCACGACGGTTCTTGATACCGATGGCCGTGTCGCTTCAGTCCAGTTGGCTTCCTATACTCCAACGACCACCGCTTACGATTCGCGAGGGCGCGTGGAACAGGTTGCCCAGGGCACGGCGCGAACAACGAGTTTTAACTACCACCCGACAACGGGATTTCTTTCCAGCATCGTGAATCCGGCCAATCAAACGACGACCTTCTCCCATGACCTCGACGGGCTCGTGACTTCTCAAACCTTGCCGGATAATCGCGTGGTGGGTTTTAGCTACGATGATAACGGCAACCTCGTATCCGTTACTCCACCGGGAAGGCCCGCGCACTACATGAGCTATAACTCGGCCGATCTCATGGGCAGCTATTCGGCACCCTTGACCACTTCGAACACGCAGTATTTTTACAACCTCGACCGCGACTTGATCCAGATCACGCGTCCCTCGGGGCAAAGTGTGAACTGGAACTACGTGGCATCGTCTGATCTGCTTCAGTCGATGGCGCTACCGGCGGGCAATCGAACTTTCACCTACGATCAACGTCGCCTGACCTCCGCGCTGTCAGAGGACTTCATCGAGAAGTACTATGCCTACACGGGGAACTTGCTGACAACCGACGAGCTCCGCACTCCCGCCTTTAGTTTGTATGTTCGTAGCAGTTACAATCTGAGCTTCAACTTAAACTACTACCAACTGCAGTCCGGACCTTCCTTTTTCCAAATTGATCATTACTATGACAATGACCAACTCTTAACGGGAATCGGCGAACTCACCCTCACGCGCTCACCAAGCTCTGGCTTTGTAACCCAAACAGCTCTCAGTGCAACGACTCAGGATTTCTCCTACAACGCTTTCGGAGAACTTTCGCAGATCTACGCCAAGTTCAATGGGAGCGACGATCTCTACAAAGAAACCATCACGCGAGACAACCTCGGACGAGTGGCGACAAAAACTGAAACCTACGGAACAGGCACGAGCGATCTTTATGCCTACACCTATGATTCCGCTGGACGTTTGACGACCGTGACGAAAAACGCTCTCCCTTTTGAGAGCTACTCTTACGACTCAAACTCAAACCGCATAGGCCAGACGTTCGAAGGCGTCGCGATGAGCGGCGGCGCAGGCCCAGCAAGCCTCGCCGTCGGCAGGGCCAGCACGTGTGTTGTAACCTCCACCGGGCTTCGCTGTTGGGGCCAGGGCTCCGAGGGACAGAATGGGCAGGGAACTATCGCAGATCTTGGCGATGATGAACCTGTGGCCGCTGCACCGGTGGTAGATTTAGGCGGGGCCGTGAAGGCCGTTGGGATCGGCATTGGTCATACCTGTGCGGTGCTTGCGAACAACACGCTTCGCTGCTGGGGTCTCAATGACAACGGTCAGCTTGGCCTTGGACACTTGAACAACATCGGTGACGACGAGTTGCCGACAACGGAACCAGTCGTGAATGTCGGTGGCGCCGTGAAACACCTCGCCGTGGGTAAGTCCCACAACTGCGTCGTGAAAACCGACAACGCAGTTTCCTGCTGGGGCCAGGGGGATGGCGGGCGACTGGGCTACGGCAATAGACTGACCATTGGTGATGACGAACTTCCAGTGACCGCGGGGAACGTCGCCCTCGGGGTGACAGACACAATCGTCCAGATCGGTGTGGGCAATGCTCACAACTGCATTCTGACCAATCAAAAGCAGGTGAAGTGTTGGGGCCGCAACCAATTTTGGCAGCTCGGCCAGGGGACCATAACTCAACATATCGGTGACAACGAGACACCCGCAGCGAGTGCAATGCTCGACCTTGGAGGTGATGTCATCCAGATCGCCGTGGGTGGTCACCACACCTGCGCTCTCCTCGCAAACAACAAAGTGAAGTGCTGGGGCCTCAACGATGAAGGCCAGCTCGGGTACGCAACGACGGCTACTAGTACGCAGCCCCTTGCGACACTCGACTATGTTGATGTCGGTGAGGATGTGAAATCAATTTCTGCCGGACTCGCTTCAACCTGTGCAATCACCGTTACAAACAAGGCCAAGTGCTGGGGACTCAATAATGTTGGCCAGCTCGGTCTTGGTAACATCAACAACGTGGGTGACGATGAACATCCGTCAGCTGCGCCTTTCATCGCATTAAGTGGCAATCCCGTCGCACTATCTCATGCAAGATTCCACACCTGTGCAGCACTATCTAGCGGAAGCATGCAGTGCTGGGGCCGTGGACTCTTAGGAGTGCTGGGCTATGGCAATACGAAAAAAATCGGTAACAACGAAACCCCGGCGAGCGTGGGCGTGATTCCCGGCATCAACACGGGCTCTATTGAAGTCGATGCGGAAGATCGTTTGCTGCGCTTTGGTAGCAAGACCATCGCCTGGAGTGCCAACGGCGAAATCCAGAGCGTGACTGACTCCAGCACCTCAGAAACCCGTTCATACACCTACGACCTGCTGGGCAACCTCAAACAAGTCATCTTGCCGAGCAAGACAATCAACTACAGCGTGGACGCTCATGATCGCCGCGTTGTGAAAAAGAACGGCACAGTGGTCGTCGAGTCCTACATCTGGAATCAGGAAAACAAACTCCTCGCTCTGGTGAATAACGCCGGCTCGCTTCACAAGGTCTTCGTCTATGGTACGAAATCTCACGTGCCGGACTACATGATCACACCGTCAGGGAACTTTCAGCTGGTGACGGATCACTTAGGCTCTCCGGTCCTGGTTGTGAATGCCTCCACAGGTGCTGTGGTTCAAGAAATCAAGTATGATAGTTTTGGAAGGGTGATCGCGGA
>JAIXOY010000025.1 GCA_027486525.1 Pseudomonadota bacterium | reverse complement strand
CGATGAGAGTATTTGTTGAGGAGTTGCTGGGCGACTTGAGCGTCCGCATCGAGTGTGCGCGGGTAGCGCGCGAAATCATCCTTTTCGCCGAACTGCGTGGGATTTACAAAGATAGAAAGGACGCTGGATTCGTGTTCTTTCAGCGATGACTCGAGGAGACTCATGTGTCCCGCATGAAGGTTGCCCATGGTGGGCACGAAGCCCACGTCATCGCCGCGGTCATGGCGCCACTGGCGCAGTTCCTGGGTTGTCCGGAGAATCTTCAGTTCAGACTCCCTTGGGCATCCCAGTGGACGATCAGCGTAGCAAGTTCGGCCTTGCTGAGTTGTTGAGCCGGAGAGGTCTTCTGCGCGTCGACCAAGTAGTACGTACCGCGGCCCTCGGCGAAGCCTTCTCTTGCTTGGTCGCCGAAGAGGCCGCTGTGCACACGATTACCGATCATCAGATCGACGGGCTTGCGCTGAAACTTTTCACGGAAGACGGCTTCGCTGGTATCGGTCTCGGCGGCAAACGAGACGAACTTCTGGCCGGATTTTTTTTGTTTTAGAAGCTCTGCAAGGATGTCGACGGCCTTGACCACCGGCAGCTGCGTGAGCTGGTCTTTCTTCATTTTGCCAGCAGCCGTGGTGAATTCAAAATCGGCCACAGCGGCCGCGGCGATAATGGTGTCCGCTGTCTTGGCCGCTTCGAGGGCCTGCGAGCGCATGCTTTCAGTTGTCGGAGTTGAGATGACACGACAGCGAGGATGCGCCTTGAGGGCGTTCAAACCAACCGGGAGTGGATGGCCGGCGAGCAAGGTCACTTGCGCGCCCTCGGCCAAGTAGGCCTTGGCGATCTCGATGCCCGTGAGTCCCGAAGAGGGATTCGTCATGAAACGAACCGGATCAAGGGGAGCGACGGTCGCGCCCGTTGTGATGAGCACATTTTTGTTTTGAATCTTGAGCGGATTGTAGAACCCAATCAAATCCGCCATGGCATCCACATCCATCAACTTACCAGCGCCTTCATCCCCACAGGCCAAGAGTCCTGCTGCGGGATCAACCACGCGGGCGTACGGGAGCTTGTTGATTTTCGCCACGTGCTCGCGGGTGAATGCGTGCTCCCACATCATGGTGTTCATGGCCGGGAACATCAGCACGGGACGATTCTGTCTCCACGCCAAAAAAATCGACGTGAGAAAATCATTCACTTGGCCTTGCGCAATCTTAGCGAGTGAGTTGGCCGAAAGCGGAGCGATCGCGAGCACGTCGGCCCACTTCGCAAAATCCACGTGCGGCACACCGGGAGTCGGCGAGTTAAAATCATCAGTCGGTAAATGAACGGCCTGAGCTCCGAGGTAGCGGAACAGTTCAGGCCTCACGAACTCTAGAGCCCCGGCCGTGAGCACCACGCGAACGGTGTGTCCGCGTTTCACCAACGCGCGCGTGAGGTCCGCGCTTTTGTACGCCGCGATTGAGCCTGTGATGCCGAGTATGATGTTCATCCGATGATGTTCCGTTGGTACCAATCTAAGAGCGCCCAGTGTACCAAATCCGCGCGTCGCTGGAAGGGGAGCTCCGGGGCGAGAGGACGCAAAAAAGCCTCGACACGCTCAGAATCACCACCGGAAATCACTATTTGGGTGATCCCCCAACGTAAAAGCAGGCGCTGGATCAGTGCAGCATAGGCGATCGCTCCGGCTTGAAGAGCGTCGGCCGTGGTGTGGGGAAGGGCCTCTCCAATGAGTAGATTCTTTTCGATACCCGCGAATTCCACCGAACGCAGCTGTTCGCCCTGCCCCAAATCTTCCCCTAAAAGTTTAAGACCCGGCAAAATATAACCGCCCTGAAAACCTTCAGGATTGATCACATCAATTTTAAAAAATGTTCCCGCATCGACGACGAGCACCGGGGCTTTGATATTCTTAAAGGCCCACCAGGCCTGGATCAAACGATCTTCGCCGAGGCTTTGTGCGTAGTGCACGGGCATGCCGGCGAACCGCTGGCCTTTCCAGTAATCCTGCACGCGCTCACACAAGAGGCCTTGCTTGAGCAGTGGTTCCATCTCATCCGCATAGGACTTAACTTGGGAGATAACGCCGGAGACTTCACCAAAAGTGAGTGCGTGTTTCTTGAGCCACCCGTCGACATCCGCCAGAACGCCAAGTTCAATTTGTTTGCCATGCTTAAACAGGGCCGCGTGGGCTTGGGTATTGCCGAGATCGAGAGTGAGAAGATTCAAGCCCGGTTCTCCTTGAGATACTTCTCAATCAGTTTTTTGCGAAGATCGTAAAGATCCGCAATGGGCTTCACGAATTTTGGTGGCGTATGCTGGCCCATCTTTAAAAGATCGTTCGTTACTAACACCTGGCCGTCGACACCAAGGCCTGAGCCAATGCCGATGGTGGGAATTTCTAGGTCTTTGGTGATCTCTGCTGAAAGTTCATCTGTGATGCATTCAAGCACGATGCTGAAGCAGCCAGCGTCTTGGAGACGACGAGCTTCATCACGCAACTCCTGCGCGCGATCAGATTTCTTTCCGTGAGTGAAGTACCCACCCATTTGGTGAACTGATTGTGGAGTGAGGCCAATGTGGCCTTGAACCGCAACGCCCACTTCGGTGAGGCGTTTGATCGTCTTGAGTTCAGTCTCGTGCGCCCCTTCAAGTTTCACGGCTTCAGCGTTGCAGCTTTGCATGAGCTTGGTGCCGGTACGCAAGCCTTGCGCCACCGTGGTGTAACTTCCAAAGGGCATATCAATGATCAAGAATTTATGAGGGGCACCCCGACGCACGGCCTGGCCAAACAGCGACATCATCGCTGGTGTCACTTGCACAGTGGTCTCAAAGCCCAGCACCACGTTGCCGACGGAATCACCGACGAGCAGCATGTCCACATCAGTCTCATTCAAGAGCTGTGCGGTTTGGAAATCGTAGCAGGTGAGCATCTGGGCTTTTTTGCCTTTCAGCGCGCGGATGTCACGAGTGGTTAGCTTTTTCATGGGCGATCCTTTTGCATCCGATCAATGGTGCGCCCGAAGGCGTCTTGCTGCCAACGCGCTACCGTTTCGGCGCGCAGTTTTTCTACATCCACGCCGGCCGCTTCTTTTGCAAAAGCCCCGGACTCGATATCAGTGAGAAGCGATTTCATGTTGCGCGTGAAGTGTTCATCACACAGAAGCTGGCGACCTTTCTCTGCACCGATCAGTGCGTTGGGAGAAATCAAGTGGAAGAAAGCTTCTGGGCCCTTGTCCACCATGGTGCGAACAATCAAACCCACTTCATGCCACAGCTCAAAGTACGCGAGCTCGGGTGGAATGCCTTTTTCGATCAACATGTTGAACGAGAGTCGGCAGGCCTCGGGAATCACCGAACACAGCACGGCCTGCTCAGAAAAAAGATCCGCTTCCATTTCTTGTTTCACACCCACAGCGTAAGGGCCCCAGGTGATGCCTAGAGCGCGTGCCGTTTTCAGAGTGAGCGCTTCAATGCGGGCGCGCTCCGATAGATCTACCGCTTCTACGGAATACACACCGCCAAGCGCGCGGCGATCAACGTAGGTGGCGCGCACTTCCGTGCCGATCGCTTTGGGAGCGAGGAGCACATGATGAAATTGAGGAAACGCTTTATTGAGCGATGACTCTGTCATCGCAAATCCGTGGGCGTAATAGATCACGGTGCCCACGGGAATAAATGCGCTCATGCTGGCGAGTGCACCGGCGATTTCATGATCTGGCACCAGCATGGCGATGGGGTGGCCTTGCATGGGAGCTTGCCAATCCACGAGCTTGAGCGGGGCCTTGATTTTATCGCGCGAGGAAGAGTCGTGGCGCAGCAGGACATGGACTGTCCAACCGGAGTCCACCAGATTAGCGCACCAAGCCCGCGCTTGATTGCCGTAACCCATCACCACAATGTGATTTTCTGCTGTCAAAGGGCCTCCTATTCAGGCACCTTTTCGTACCATGGGCCATGATACTCGCCAAGAAAGGACACGGGCTTTTCTCTACGGAGAAAGCGTCTTCACCACGATGAGGGTGGAAAACGGCCGTATTTTCTTTCCCGACGCCCATCAGAAGCGTCTGTTTGAAAGCGCAGAATGGCTCTGGCCCGGCACAGTGTCCCAAGTTGAACGTCTTTGGAGTTCCTTAACACCACCTGGAGAGACAGGAACATGGCGGATCACACTCACCGCCCAGACCACCTCTCGTCAGCTTCGTTTAGTGGAACCACCGGAACTTTTGCTGGATGATTGGTGGACCCCAGAACTTCCGTCTCCGCAGAATTGGAAAGCGCGCACCGTGCGCGCGGCCGCACGCCCGAGTGAGTGGCCAGCGTTTCTTAAAACCGGTGACTACCTTGCGCGTTTAGTGGCCGCACGCAAAGTGGCGGCCGACGAGATTCCGCTTTTCCATGTGAAAGAAAAAATCTGCGAGTTCCTCCACGCCAATGTCTTTTTTTGGGATGGCCGTGGTTTTCATACCCCCAGCGTGGGGCCGGATGTGCTCGCCGGTCTAGGCCGTGCACGTTTCGTGGAGATGCTGAAGTCAGCGAAGATTCCGTTGAGCGAACGCGAAATAAGTTTGGATGAACTCCCAACATTTAAAAGCACCCTTGCGGTCAATGCCGTTCGTGGTCTCATCAGCGTGGACATGATTGACGAGCGCGAGGCCCTTAGGCATCCTTTACTAGAAACTTGGCAGCGAACTTTTTTCGAGAACTCATGAAAGTCCTGAATGTGAAATGTCCTAAGTGTAAAACCAGCTTCGAGTACTACAGCTCGGCGTCGCGTCCGTTTTGCAGTGAGCGCTGTCGCATGATCGACCTCGGCCATTGGTTGGAAGAGACCTACACCGTCCCGGCGCAGAATCTCACGGAAGAAGAGCAAGACCGTTTGATGCAAATTTTGGAAGTGCCAGATGAAGAGCAGTGAGCGCAAAGTTGCCCTGACTTTCACGCTTAAACTGGCCGACGATGCTGGCAAGATTCTCATTCAGCAGTCCCAAAAACTTTTCAACAAACCGTTGAAGCTCATTCACAAAGGTTCCGCCGGTCTCGCGTCTGAGGCGGATCTGAAATCCGAAGAACTCGTCATTCGCCGAATTAAGAAAAAATATCCCGGCCATGAGATCCTGGCGGAAGAAGATAGCTACGTTCGCAAACTCAAGATCCAAGGTCCGGATGATCCGACTCAGCTCACGTGGTTGATCGATCCCCTGGATGGCACCAACAACTTTCTCAATGGCCTGCCGTTTTTCTGCGTGAGTCTGGCGCTGGTGAAAGGAACCGAAGTGCAGGTCGGTGTGGTTCACAACCCGCTATTGAACGAAACGTTCTACGCCACGAGAGGGGGGGGAGCTTATTTGCGCCGTCGCCTTGGAGGGAAGTATCAGACTAAAAAGCTCCGCGCCCCGGTGGTTTCACAACCGCTCAAAGATGCGCTGATCTCGACCAATCTCGGATCCAGTCGTCACAACGCGACCTTGATTCGCAAATTTCCTGAAGTGCGCGCCTTTCGTCGTTTGGGCTCGGCCGCGCTCGAGCTCTCCTATGTAGCGGCCGGTATTTTAGATGCCTATTGGGAGTACAAACTGCAGCCGTGGGACATCGGAGCGGGGGGCTTGATTTGCCAAGAAGCCGGTGTGCCGATCTCCGATCTCGCTGGTCAGACATTCAATCCCTACGTGCCCTCAGTGCTCGCGGCACGCTCTCCGCTCTACGACGATCTTCTGCAGATTCTCACCACTGTTTGACAAGGGTTGGCATAGGCTTGGTATAATCCTTTCATGAGTTTAGCCCACGGTTTGGGCGCTTGTGCCAAGGATAGGCGATGCTTGAATCATTGATTACGACCCTCGATAAATTCACTCCGGAGATACTCGTTATCTTGTCCGGATTGCTTGTCATCACCACCACACTTTTCCTGTGGCTGTGGTTTGCCAATCGTCGCACGTACAATATGTTGCGCCACCAACTCCCAGCTTCCGTCGTTAAAACATATCTCGATTCCGTGATCCAAAATTCAACCTCCTTAAAATCTGCGCTCTTCAGAGGCGGCGGCAACGACATCGGTGCGATGCCAACGTCGATGCCAGTGATTGGCGGGGGAGAGAGCATGGTCGCCGCTGGGCCCGGCGATGCGGGTCTTCGAGATCAAGTCCAGCGTCTGCAATCAGAAATTTCTTCGCTGCAGTCGCAGCTCGCCACCGCGAACAACGTAAAAAAAGATCTTGAGAGCGCACTCGCGACGGCGCACGCTCGGATCAAAGAGCTCGAAGCCCTCTTGGCGAAGTCGAACACAGGTGACGGCGGTGCCATGGCCGCGGAGTTGCAAAAAGTTTCTAGAGAACGCGACGAGCTCCGCGAGAAGTTGAAAGAGTACGAGATCATCGAAGACGATCTCGCGAATCTTAAACGTCTTCAGCAAGAGAACCAACAACTTAAGCGCAGTCTTGGTGTAGGTGCTGGAAGCGCTGGAAGCGCCCAGATCGCTGCGGAGCCGACCTCTGTTTCTGGCGGCTCAGATCCACTCGCTGGGGCCGAAGATCTCTTTGAAGAAGTTGCCGCCGTCGCGAGTGACGATGATGCCACGGCCCAACTCGAGCAGTTCCTCTCCGAGGGCAGCGAAACACCAGCCGATTCTGAGAAAGCTGTAGAGGAAGCATTGAACGAAAGCACACCGAAAGCAGCGGCCAATGAAAAAACACCTGAGGATCTCCTCAGCGAATTCGAAAAGATGTTGGGGTAGATATGTTGCAAGCCATTCTCGGACTGGTGCTTTTTTCCACAATGGCCCACGCGGCTGTTCAGAAAGTTTCTCCTCTCAATGACGTGCAAAAAGTTGCGCGCTTCGAAGAGTCCTTTAGGATCGAATCGATGTCCCCTTCGCGCCTTAAGGCCATGGCTTTTTCGCTGAAACAAAAATCAGTTCCTACGCTTATTAAGGTGATGAAGGACGGGGCGTTCCCAGAGAAGAGCCGGTGGCACGCGACGATGTTGCTGGGCCAGGTCATGGGCAAAAAAAGCGCACCGTTCATTGCACGTTTTGCGGAACATCCGGCCTGGATGATGCGCGTGGCGAGTCTCAAAGCCCTGGCGGCATTGGACATGCGCGAGTACCACGGTGTGTACGCACGCGCGTTGAATGACTCTTCTCTCATCGTTCGCGTGCAAGCCCTGGACAACATCTCTCACATGAAGCTTTCGAAGCTCGCGCCGAATGTGTGGAACATGATGTACGACCAAACCAACTACACCGGTTCGGCAGGCAAACGTAAGCGCACTTCGATTGTCCGTTCCATCATTCGCACCGTGGGCGATTTGAAATACGCTCCGGCCAAAACCGCCCTGACGAAGTTGATTCAAAAACCGAAGTACCAAGATCTGGTTGAGGATTTGGATTACTCGCTCGAGAGCATCACCGGCAAAACCTCGCCAAATACGAACGTACAAGCTCGTCGCAACTTCTGGGTCGCTACGACGATCTAGCCCAAAGTTTCTAAAAATAGACAGATGCTAGGCGCAGAGGAGTGAAGGCGGAGATGTACTTAAATGTACGTCGCCGACTGAGCGACGATACCAACGACGAAGATAATGTATTTTAAAAGCTTTGGAGTTGTTGTTTCTCGCGGGCCTTGTCGATTTCTTTAAGCTTATTGTCGTTCTCGATGAGCCGCTCGATGCGATAGAGCAACGTCTGCTCCATGTTCCCATCCGTCGGGACTTCCTTCCAACCTTGCAAGAAATCTTGCTCGACGAGCTGGCGCTTATACACCGTCACTTTCGCGACTTCGGTGGAGGCACGGAATCCCTTCACTACGTTAACCACTAACTTAAAGCGGGCCGCTTTCACCGCGTCACTGGAGCCGAAGGAGTCGGTGAAATTCACCTCGAGGGTGTTGTCCATCCAACGGGTCTTGATGAAGCCCGCTTCTTGGTTCTGCTGGGCGATATCATATTTTTTCATCACTTGGATGACCGCAGTCCAGGTTTGGTTGAAGTCCGCACGGAAAATGCGCGCAGGCATTTCCAACTCTTCCGTCACTTGGCGGAATTTTTCGTAGGAAGCGCAGCCTGACATCGCCAAAAGGAGCAGGACTTTGGTAAGAAGAGAACAAGCCTTCATGACTCACATGATAGCAGGTTTCGGGAACGAGGACACCATGGACCATCTCGCCTTATTTAAAAACGTACTGACCCTCGAGGCCCGCTCGCTAGAAGCGGCCGAGAAGCGGATCACTGCCCCGACCGTTACTCAGTGCGTGCGTTTGTTCGAGTGGTTGACCCAAACTGGCGGTAACTTAGTCGTCACCGGTGTGGGTAAGTCGGGCCATGTGGCGACGAAGATTGCTGCGACCTTCTCCTCTTTAGGTCTGCCGAGTTTTTTTCTCCATCCTACTGAGGCCATGCACGGTGACCTTGGCCGAGTGACTAAATCTGATGTCATGCTGCTCTTAAGTAAATCGGGCACAACCGAAGAGCTGCTCGAGCTGCTCCCTTACCTGCAGTTGCCGCGCGAACGCTTGATCGCGCTCGTGGGCAATGTGCATTCACCGATCGCCCAAGCCTGCGGTGTTGTGTTGGACTGCTCGGTCGAGAAGGAAGCCTGCCTCAACGATCTCGCACCCACCACAAGCACCACAGTCACACTGGCCATGGGTGACGCTCTCGCCGTGCTGTTCGAATCCGTGAAAGGTGTCTCGAAAGAACAGTTCGCGCTCAATCACCCCGCAGGTCTCTTGGGTAAAAGTCTCTCACTCACCATCGACAAGCTGATGGTGCCACCAGAACAATGTGCCCGCGTGGCCCCGGGTGCTCTCTTGCAAGAAGCACTTCTAGCGATGACGAAATTTCCCGTCGGTCTCTTGGCGATCGTCGAGGGCGGGAAGCTCATGGGAATTTTAGTCGAAGGGGATATTCGTCGTGCGCTGATGAAAGACCCACAAGCCCTCTCGAAAGATGTGGCGAACTTCATGAATCCTAAACCGCTCACCATCGCTCCAGGCGTGTTGGCCTACGAGGCCCTCAAGCAGATGGAAAATCGTGAGCGTCCCGTGTCGGTGTTACCTGTCGTGGACAACGGAGAGCTTAGAGGAGTCGTACGTTTGCACGACCTGCTCCAGGCCGGATTTTCCACCACCAAAAAGCCGTAAAGCCCACGGAGAGGACCATCCACAAAACCGTGAGGGGTAGCATGCCCCAGCGCTGGTAAACAGTGACGGGTGCGATGGTGGGAACTTCTAAGCGGATATCTAAGACATCCTGCTCGCCTGTCAATAGTCGGCGGCCCTCAGTGCCGTCAGGGTAAATCACCGTGGTAATACCGGTGTTGGTTGAACGGACGATCGGGCGGCGGAATTCCAGCGCGCGCCACTTCGCGAGGAAGAGATGTTGGAAGGGTTCCGCGGTCGCTCCATACCAAGAGTCATTGGTGAGATTGATGATGAAATCCGGCGACGATGGCGCCTCGTTGAGCAGCTTCGCCATGAACGAGCTCTGCAAGATCTCGTAGCAAATGGGGGCGACGAATTTCGGACCTCGCTTCGTGGTGAACACCGGCGTCTTCGTTCCGCGCGCAAAAAACGAAGCGGCCGGAATGAGGTTCGACAGCGTGCGATTGAGTGGACCAAAGGGCATGGTCTCACCGAAAGGGATCAAGATGTGCTTGCGGTAAACTTCTTTGAATTCACCCATGGCACCGATGTGAAAGGCGGCGTTGTACTCCGTCTCAAACCGATCGCTCCACTGGCTCTCGACGTCGTGATCGTAACCACCGATCAACATCTCCGCCCCGGTGCGGGCGATGAGGTCGCGGAACAGATTCGCCGGGGCTTCTTGCTTGCTCGCAAAAGCAGGAGAAGACATGGAGAAGGGATAGGCCGTCTCTGGCCAAATCACGAGATCCAGAATCTGCGGATTCTCTTTGAGTGTGAGTTCTTCGTAGCGCTTGATCACGCCGCCGACCGCACTCTCGTCACCGGCCTCCGATTCCATCTTCATGAAATTGCCCACGTTCGCTTGCACGACACGAATGTTGAGGCCCTGGTTTTCGGTCGACGGCGCCCAACCTGGAACGATGAAATGGGCACCCACAAAGATCACCACGCCCGCGAGGGCCGACCAGGCCGGCGGACGACGGAGCGCGAGGGGTAAAAAACCAAGGACCAACCACCAAGTAAAGAATGAGTAGGCACTCACTCCGCCGTACGGGGCAAAATTCAGCCAGGTGTGAAAATGCATCCACACATGCCCGGCAAAAACCGGAAACTGCTGCGGAAGAATAGTCTCTACTAAAGTGAGAATGACGGCGCCAAAAAAGGCGTGCATACCCACGCTCCACTGCGCGACTCCTGGAATCCGCGCACGGTAATGCATCCAGAGCAGCCAGCCCCACCATTGGGGATTGAGCACCGGCGCGAGGAAAAGTGCGATGATCTGAGCAACGGCGGGTGGCAATCCACCAAACTCTTGAAGAGTGGCCGGCACCCAATAGAAGCCGGTGAGATTGAAGCCGGTTTGGTGCAGCAGCACCGCGAGGATGCGTTTTTTTGTGGTGGGAATTTTTTCGAGAGTCGCCGCCATCAGGATCAAGGCCAGTGGCGAGAGCAGGGCGAAGCCTTCGAAGGCGAAGTTCGGGAAGGCGAAAGCGTAAAGGGCCCCACTGAGTGGGGCCAGGATTAAATAAATCATGAAGGGATTGTAAAACGCTTACCGAGCTTTGGCGAGCTGGCGACCTTTCAAACGCACATCAACCGCGTCAGCGAGTTCGATCGCGCGGGCCGCATCCAGTTTGCCAGCGCCCAAGATCTTGCCTTCGAAGTTCTTCACTTTCACCGAAGAGCTCAAGATGATGTTACGCACTTGCTCGTACGAGAAGCGTGGGTACTTTGACTTGATCAGCGCCGCGACACCCGTGACGAAAGCTGTGGCTTGGCTTGTGCCAGTCATGAAACCAGCGCCGCCTTGTGGAATCGCGCTGCGGATGCGGTGACCAGGAGCTGCGATGTCCACCGAGTTCTTCCCGTAGTTCGAGCTCGGGATGATCTGCATTTCTTCGTCGTGGGCGCCGACCGTGATGATGTTCGAAAGACCGTAGCTTGCGGGGTAGTAAGCGTTCTTCTTGTCATCGATGTTCGAGCGTTCGTTACCTGCGGCTGCGACGACGATGATGCCTTTCTTCTCTGCTTCTTTAAGCACGCGCAGCTCTTCAACTGATGGCTCCGGACCGCCGCCCGAGTAGTTGATCACATCAACGTTCATGCGAACGGCGTATTCGAGTGCTTTAATGGTGCTCTCAAGGTTCTGTTGCCCAGAAGCTTGTGGGTTGTAGTACTTCAGGGCGATCAATTTCACGTCGGGGAAGACGCTCTTGATGATGCCGGCAACGTGAGTCCCGTGGCCGTGGTTATCCACCGGCATGTAGCTCAAGTCTTTACCAGAGAAGTCGACGCCGTAGTTCTGCGCCCCTCTCTTACCTGTGATCACGTGGATGTTTTCTGCCAAGAACGGGTGGTCAATTTGGATGCCCGTATCAATGACCGCCACCACAACGTTGCTGTTCTTCTTGAAGATTTTCCAAGAGTCTTTAACGTTGATCGAAGCCAAAGTCCGCGCGGGATCGATGCCCCAGCTGGCGAAGCGTGATTCAAGCAATGCTGCAGGATAAGAAGATTCCTCGAGGGCCACTTTCTTGGCGATCGGTGCCGAGAGAGGTGCCGCCGCGTAACCCGGCGCCATGAGAATCATGGTGAGGAGGAGACTAAGCATTTTTGAAGTGACTGCCTTCATGCGCGCTTCCCTTTGCAACTAAGTAACACAAATGACCGGGCCAGCGGGAAATGTCCCCGCCGTCGGGTAATTAATAGCAAGGGGTCTGCCAAGCTGGCGGTTGGGGGATCAAGGGGTTAGGGAGGGAAACCTTGTTCAAAGTGTCGTATTTATCGAGAGTGTCGAAAAAGTAGACAAAAAAATGGGCCCCTGAAAGGACCCATTTTCTCAATAGAATCTAGTTGTTGAGTCTAGGCTTGGCGGTAGATCTGAGCGTCTTCGCGCTCTTTTTCTTCTGCATGAACGATGCAGAGTTCGGACAGGGTTGGTTCTCCAGACGCTTCATGCCGATCTCATCGTCGCACTCTTGGCAGTGACCATAGGTACCGTCCTGTACACGTTCCAAGGCCTGGTCGATTCGACGAAGCTTGAAAATCTCGCGGTCGCGGATCGAGCAAGAGATCTGCTGATTGATCATAGAGGTGGCGAGGTCGGTTTCATCTGAGAGATCTTCCTCGGAGATGTGTAAGTCCTCAGAATTATTTAGCAATCCACCATTCAGGATTTGCTGGCGATGCTTCAAGAGCAAGGCTTTGAATTGATCGAGTTTCTTCTTATCCATGGCAGACTCCTTCTTACGGTCACTTGAGACGTAACGGGTGACCCCACTATTCTAAGGCCGGGTGGGTTCCCGCTCAAGTGATCCGACTTATCGGCAAGAAGCGCCTTTTTCTCTAGTTTTCTGGGTAAAAATTTACTCGATCTTAGGCCTTGGGTGGACAGGAGTGGGGGTGGCCAGTTAATCTGTTAGTAGACACTTTATTTTATTGAGGTTTTCTTGCTGTTATCCAAAGCCAAGAATTGGACGTTGAATTGTACCCTGCTGGCGCTCGTCCTAGCAGCGGTCAGTTGCGGGAAAGAAGCCGAGATTAAAGACAAGAAGCCGGTCCGCGAGCAGGAAGCCGTCGAAAGTGCCATGGAAGCGGAACTGCAAAAGCAGAGTGTGGTTTGCGACAACGGGCTTTCCTGTCCGGGTAGCATCGCGAAGATCGTGATCGTGGATAAAGACAAACTAAAATTTTGCACCGGCGTTTTAGTCAACGGCGTGACCGTGGCGACATCCTCGTCCTGCTTGACTGAGGGTCTGCGGACCTCTGGGGACGCCACTCGCTGTGCAAAAGATGTGCATATTTTCTTCCCGCGCTTCGGCATCAGTGCCGCTCAACGAGTCAAGTGCCGTGGCATGGTGTTCGCGAGCCCGCTCCCTGGCAAAGACGCAACGTTGTGGCGCAATGACATTGCCTACATCGATCTCAATGTTGATCCGGACGACATGCGCGGCCGCCGTTACGCGCGCTTGAGTCGGGACGGCATCGAAGACCGTAAATTCCTAACGCTCTGGAAAGTGGATGCGGATAACGGTGACGTCGGCGTGATCCGCCGTGACGAGTGCCAGGCCCTCTCGAAGAGTTACGTCAACCCGCTCTCCGATACACAATTCTCTCCCGTCATGACCATGGTGGGGTGTGAGTTCAAGAACGGGAACACGGGCGGTATGTTGCTGGGTGCAGGTCAGAAGTGGCGCGGGTTGCTTTCACAGCCGTTGGCGACCGACATGGTGAAATTCCTTAACAACTCGGGTCGGCTCATCGAACCTCTCGCGCCGATCGTTCACGTCTCCAACGCCGCGTGCTTGCCGTCAGTGATTGATAGTGATGTTCCGACGGAACGGGATTGTTTCAAAGACTTGAACGTGACTCAGATGGATCGTCGCCGTGCTGACATCTTGAGCACCACCGCTCCGTTCGAAGCGATCCGTGAGCAAATCATCGAAACATTCAATAAGACTCGCGCTTACTTCAAGTGGGACGTGGAGCTCGTGAAAGACGATGGCCAGGGCACCTACCGTGTGGTGGCATCTCCGCGCTGTATGAACCCACTGGAAGGCTGGATCGGTCGCGTGGGCCGCCGCGAATCGAAGTACGTTTACTCGATGACGCTGCCGGACTGGAACCTCTCGCTGGGCTTTGATCGTGGCTCCCGCCTCGTGAGTCGCTCGGATGAATCTGAGAAACAAAAAATCTACGTTCAATTCTCGCCGAAGCAGGCGAACGACACCACTCGCACCTACATCTACGTGTGGCGCCAGAACGAAACCACGCGCGTCTTCAACGACATCAGCTTCTGCGAATAAGCGTCACTGCTTCAATTGCCGCCACGACTTGCCTGCTCGGTTAGTGCGGTTGCGCTGCCACTCATCCACCGCGCGCTGGTGGTCCGCGTAGTTGGTGGTGAACTGATGAGTGCCGTCATTTTTAGACACGAAGAAGAGGTACTCCGTCGTTGCCGGCGCCATCACCGCTTGAATGGCTTCGAAGCTTGGGTTGGCGATCGGTCCCAGTGGGAGAGCTGGAATCTTGTAGGTGTTGTACGGCGTGAGCTGCAGGAGATCGTCTTTCCGAATGTTCCCGGTGTAGCGCTCCCACATGCCATAGATAGTCGTGGGGTCACTTTCGAGGCGCATGCGCTTACGTAGTCGGTTCGTGAACACAGACGCGATCTGCGGGCGCTCTTCTTTCGCGCCGGTTTCTTTCTCGACCACGGAGGCGAGGACCACGACTTCATGGGCGCTCAAGAATGGATGTCCGTTCGCGGTGTCACCCACACGTTTCTTGAATTGCTGAACCATCGCGGTGAGAATCTCCCGCGCCGAGGAGCCTGGAACAAATTTGTAGGTTTCCGGGAAGAGGTACCCTTCGAGAGTTGGCCCTTGAATCTCGAGAGTCTGGATGAAAGCGGGGTCTTTGCACAACTCAATGAATGTTTCGCGCTGACCAAATCCAGCCGCTTCGAAAATCTCGGCGACTTGATACATGTTGCGACCTTCCGGAATGGTCACCGAGTTCAAGTTCGGCTGACCGTAGATCAAAACGTTCAGCACATCTTCCATCTTGGATTGCGTCGGAATGGTGAACGGGCCAGCGCGCAGTTTTCCCATCACGCCCTTGTAGCGGGCCATCCAGTGAAACAAGCGAGGGTTACTGATGATGTCTTGCCGGGCCAAGCGTGCGTTCACCACGCCGAAGGTATCACCCTGCTGAACGGTGAAGACGACATCGGGGCCGGTGTATTTTTGCTGATAGAGAAACCACACCGTCCCGCCAATGAGAGTAGCGGCAATGAGTGGGGCGACCACAAACATGAAGAGCAGAGTTTTTTTAACCATGGAGATGATTATATCT
>JAIXOY010000103.1 GCA_027486525.1 Pseudomonadota bacterium | reverse complement strand
TGAATGGGAAAAATTTGTGAATGCCTCGTCACCCTCGACGGCGCATTTTTTGTTCATCACGGGGATGCTGGTGTGGGGAATTACCCTCGGGCGTCGTCCAGGATCACTCGATCCGGTGGAACGGCACCCGCAAATCCTGCGGCTTCTTGGTCATGGCCTCTTCGAAATCGAAGGACCGCTGCGTGCGCACCAAGAGCATTTCGCCCACACCCTGCTTCCCTGGTGGATGATGTCGTTTCAGGCCGCGTGTTCATCGGGAGACCTTCATTGTGAGGAGGTCTCCGATGAGACATTATGGTTGGCCTTTGGTCAGATGCTTTCGTTGGCACTCACGGAAGCCGGTACACCGAATGTTCTGGTGAGCTGGGAGACTGAACGCGAGCGTCTGACCCATCTCACGCGTTTTTTATTGAGGGGCATGGGCGTGAAGGACGAAGTCGTTCGCCGCGGATTCTCTTTCGCCAAAATGTATCAAGGTTTTCAAGATCAGCGCCCCGCGGTATTTAGCCAACTTCAGCTGTAATTTCCTATCATATCAACACAGTAAGACATTTACAGTCAGGCTTTCCTGGCCCTAGTGCCAGTGTGATTTGGTGTCTCTTTGGCCTTTCTACGGCCTGATTTGGCACCGCGCAACCTATAACCTAGCAAGATTGCACTTATCCAATTTTGGCATCGTTCATGCTTCAGCTATTGCACGAAGGTAAGGGCACTCAAGGATGAGTGACTTTAGAGAGGGATCTCTACCGAAGCTTTGTACATGGAAGGACTCTCGCTAAGGATTGGTGAGAGAAACAACAAAGGCCCCGAGGATTGGGACCAAGGATTTAAGGAGAACGCTATGGAACAGGTACAAATCGAAGGTTTCAAGAACATGTTTCTCAACATCTTGGGCGCGGAGTTTGTCTCAGAAAACGAACTCACCATCATCACCGGGGGCGATGAGATCGACGCCTTCACTCAAGAGAAACAACAACAGATGGATCTGCGTCTTAAGTCACGCAACTCTGTGTACTTGAAGAAAGTGAAATACGCTTTGGATAAGATCCACGCCGGCAGCTTCGGCGTGTGTGAAGAGTGCGAAGGCGACATCGGCGCCTCACGGTTAGAAGCCCGCCCGACGGCCACGATGTGCATCGGTTGCAAAGAAGAAGAAGAGCGCGGCGCCCGTCAAACCGTTCAGGGCCACCGTCACTCCGTGAAGTTTGCCGGCACCAACGTGATCCCGATGGAGGGCAAGCGCAGCTGGGGTGGCAAAGAAGACATGACGGGCAACCTGAGCGTGAAGATGGGCGAGCCGGAGTTGGATGCAACGGCCGACTAGGATTTCATCGGCAGTTCGATCACAAATGTCGTCTCGGGCGCTTCTCCATCGAGGTAGAAGCGCCCGCCGTGCGTTTCGACGATTCCTTTTGCGATCGGAAGACCGAGCCCCGTGCCTTTGCCGACTTCTTTGGTGGTGAAGAACGGTTCCATGATTCGATCGCGCAGCTCGGCTGCAATCGGAGCGCCGGAGTTTTTCACGCTCAATTTGATGCGTGTCCCTTCAGCTCTTATCACCAGCTTTATCCACGCCCCGGTGCTTCCGACGACCGCATCGTAGGCGTTGTTCAGAAGATTGAGAACGGCCTGGCTGAGCTGCGTCTCGCGTCCGCGCATGAGGAGATCGGTTTCCGGCATTTCTAGCGAAAAACTCACGCCGTTGTTCTGGAAGCGTGCCTCGCAGAAAGGGAGTGTCTGTCGCACGATCAGTTGGAGCGGGTAGACTCCGAAGTCGGTCTGCGAGTGATCGCGCGCGAAGCTCCGAAGGCCCGAGATGATGCCAGCGATGCGATCCACCGTCTTGTCCTGCTTGTCGAGAAAACTAAAGAGGACATCCCGGGAGATGCCTTCGGTGGTCGACTGCATGCGCAGAACGGTGATGTTGCCCTTGATGATCGCGAGCGGATTGTTGATCTCGTGGGCCATGCCACTGGCCATCTCACCGAGCGCCGACATCTTCGAGTTGTTGATGAACTGCAGGCGCTGCCGCTCGATCTCGGTTTCGAGCCGGCGTTTTTCACGGAGGTCCACGGCGACGGTCGCGATGGCCTGCAACGTGCCATGCTTATCCTTCATCATGAACGCTCTTTGCTGGACCGGAAAAACCTCACCGCTCTTCAGGTCTTTGAAGAGGACTTCTCCATCCCATTGGCCATGACTCTTGAGGGTGGGGAGAACGGTACTCATGAATAAATCGATGGATTCCTTGGGGAAGTACTCAAGCGCCGATACGCCACTCCTCCAACCGAGAGACAACGCCGAATGATTCAGGAAGATCACCTCTCCGCGTTTATTGACGAGGCCGACAATGTCGGGTGACATTTCCGCGAGTTGCTTGAAAACCTTAAGCTCATGTTCCACTTCTTTTTCGTGTGAGACATCGTAGTTGATTCCCATCAATCGCCGCGGTCTTCCAGTCGAGTCACGCAGAATCATGCCGTGCCCCTTCACCATCTTCGAATGGTGTTCCGGCTTGAGTTTAAACACGTGATCAAAGATGATCCCGTTCTCAAGCGTCGAAGCCACCCGCTGTTCGGCCTCGGCAAGATAGGACGGGTCGACTGTTTTTCGCCAGTCCTCAAAGGTGTGCTGGAACTCATCTTCTCTAACACCGTAGAGCTTGAAGAGTTGCTCATCCCACGTGAGCCGATCTTTCTCCACATCCCAATCCCACAGGCCGATACCCAGAGTGTTCATGACGAGACTCATTTTGAAGGCTTGGTCCTTTGCCTCTCTCTTTAATTCTGTGATGTCTGTGATGTCGGTGTGGACTC
Organism: Pseudomonadota bacterium; assembly: GCA_027486525.1. Taxonomy (GTDB): domain Bacteria; phylum Bdellovibrionota; class Bacteriovoracia; order Bacteriovoracales; family Bacteriovoracaceae; genus UBA6144. The sequence continues at coordinate 4,031 of JAIXOY010000103.1, read as the reverse complement.
CGAGCATACGAACCGGTTGGTCTCGCTCATCCCGCACGGTGTGGGCCCGCACGAGAATGGTGTGCCAGCTTCCGTCCTTATGCTTAAAGCGTGACGTGTGGCCGTAGGGGAGGCGCTTGTTCCAGTGGTTTTCCAGTGTCGTTTGAGTATTTGGATAATCATCGGGATGGATGAGATTTTTCCAAGTTTCGTAGCCATCGGGCAGTTCATCGACCCCGTAGCCGAGCATGGTTTTCCAGCGAGGATTATAAGAGACAATGTTCTTCTTCAGATCCCAATCCCAAATACCATCGGAACTTGCCTCTTGAATGAGTTCAAGGGTGCTGTTGGCTTCTGTCATTTTGAGATTCGTTTTTTGCAGGGTGTCGATGTTTTGGAAGATGCCGTAGATGCGGAGAACCCTGCCATTCTGTAACTCGGCCTTGCCAATAACGCGCACCCAGATGACCTCTCCATCTAGTCTTCTGATTTGAAAGTTATCATCAAACGAAGTGCTGGTTTGCATCAGTCTCGTAACGACCTGGGTAATCTTCTCTCGCTGTTCCTCCACATAAAAACCCAGAGCCTCACTCACATTAGGTTTGTATGTTTGGGGATCCGTGCCATGTATTCGATGGGTCTCATCCGTCCAGAAAACGGTCTGTGCGTCGATGTCCACTTCCCAGCCGCCGATCATGCCAATCGAGTTTGTTTGTTCGAGCACTGACTGCGTGTGCTGGAGCTTTTCACGAAGGTGATTGGCTTCATCTATTGATCTTGCCTGCAGACAAATAGAAGTAAAAAACTGGCCAATGAGCTGCCACCCAGCTTCCGACATCAGCACAGGTCCAACTCCATGGAGAGTAATCATCCCCAAGGTTTGTTTGTTGTGCCGCAAGGGTATGTAGATGGTGTCGGCCAGCTTAAAGTGCTGAGTCTTAGATCTGTATTCAGGTGCGTCTATCGCCGGAGGTTCTCCCTTACGAGCAAGCCAGCACGTACTCATCCCTTTATCAAAATATCCAAATGCTCCGCTGGGGGCCCTGAGAGTTGTGGTAAGTGTGTCGAGGCATTTTTCATGCATGAGTTGTGGCGAGTCGTGAAAAGTTTCAAGCTGATCTGTTAAAGCACTCAAGAGGTTAAGAAGTTTTTTATCTATGGCAGCTTCATTGTTCTCTACGAGGTGCAACACAAGATTTGCAGCATCACTGTTCATCTTCTGGCACAGAAAATTAGCTCGACCGGTGCGCGGATGATTGAGCCAAAGGGTGTGAGTGCCGGGATGGTTACTGCTTAACCAAGTACGAAATTTTTTATGTTCATCCGAGTCTAGGATTGCCCAGATATCAATCGAAGGAAGACCGTCGCAAAACTTGTTCCAGCCCGAGGATCCCGCGTGCGCTTGTAATTGAGGATCGAGCGCGAGGAAGAGCTGCGGGGAGGAGGCGAGATTAAAACCAAGAGAAAAATCCATGGAACATTTTAGCAAAAAACGCTCCATGGATTTTTAAATTATATCAGATCGCAAGAGTCGACAATTCCTGAACGAGTGCCTGCGATCGTTTCACGAAGGCTTCCTTGTTGTCGGCCGTTAAACCTTCGCTCGACAGCGTCGCCATGTCTTGCACGTGAGTCACAAGCTTCTTGGCTAAATCTTTTTTAATGCCGCCTTCCCACAGCTTCCACGCATTCTGCACTAGTGGGTGAGTAGGGTTAATCACGAGTGTTTTCTTAAGGGGCATGCTGAAGCCGTTGCCCATGGATTTCGTCATCTGCTGGAACCGACGCATCTGCTCGTCGACCTTGAAGTAGCCTGCCGCTGTCGCGTTCTTAAGACCTTTCACTTCGACGTCCAAAGTCTCGGGCTTGGCCTCTAGGGCTTCCTTGAAGAAGTCGCAGATCTTCAAATCATCCGCGCCGACGGGAGCGGTCTCGAGCAGATTTTCGATCTCCGTTTCCACCGTCACGAATTTGTACTTCTTCTCACCCTGCGGCTGCATCTCGCAGTGCTGAGTGAAGTGCGGATCGATCATTTGATCCAGGCTGATGGCCTGAATGCCCTCGAGCAACAATTGCCGGCGCAGTCCTTCATCACCCGTCAGCATGTCGTGAGTGAGGATGGTATCCGTGAGTTTCGTTTTGTAACTCTCAGGGATCGCCGTGAGGTAGTCCTCAAGTGTCACAAGTTTGTTGTCAGTGTTTTTGAACAGAACCGAACCACGGGCGATCTCATCAAACTTCGGATCAGAGATGCAGCCGTATTTCACGAAGAGGCCGATGTCTTCCCACACTTTCTCAAACCGTTCACGATCCGAGTTCGCCAATTTCTTAATACCTTCCGCGACTTTTTTCACCACGTAGTTGGCGATCTTTTTGACGTTCGGATCGCCTTGCAGCGCCGAGCGCGACACGTTCAACGGAATGTCCGTCGAATCCATGGCACCTTTCAAGAGCGTGAGGAAATCCGGCAAGACGTTTTTCACTGAGTCAGAGACAAACACTTGTTTGCAGTAGAGCTTGATGCCTTGTTCCTGCATCGGCTTCTGCATGTTTACCTTCGGGAAGTACAAGATCCCTTTGAGGGTGAAGGGATGGTCCACATTCAGGTGCAGCCAAAAGAGTGGCTCTGGGTCCATCGGAAAGAGCTTCTTGTAGAAGTCTTTGTACTCTTGCTCGGTGATCTGGCTGGCTTCTTTCTTCCACAACGGCTCGCGCTCGTTGATGACTTCGGCTTTGGCGTCTTTTTCTTCGGCATCAAGCACGCTCACGTCCCAGGGCATGAAGTCGCAGTAGCGGCGCAAGGTTTCTGCGGTCTTCCAACGGTGCAAGAAGTCTTTTGAATCTTCTGAGAGTTGGAGAGTGATCGTCGTGCCGGGTTCTGTGCGCGCTCCCGTATCAAATGTGTAATCCACATCTCCTTGGCAGGTCCACTTCACAGCTGTTGATCCTGGGCGGTAGGAGAGTGTATCAACAGTGACAGTGTCGGCGACCATGAAGGCCGAGTAGAACCCCAAACCGAATTTACCGATGACGTCGGCATCCTGGCCCTGAGCTTTCATCTTTTCGACGAACTCAGCAGCACCGGAGAAGGCGAGTTGCGCGAGGTATTTTTCGACTTCCTCTTCGTTCATTCCCAAACCGTTGTCGGAGATGGTGAGAGTTCCAGCAGTTTTATTGAGGACCACTTGGACCTGGCCTTCGGGGGCTTCAAGGTTTTCGGTACGTGCGAAGGCATGGCGCTTGGTGATGGCGTCGCAGGCGTTAGAAACGAGCTCGCGCAAGAAGATGTCGTGCTCGGAATAAAGCCATTTTTTAATAATCGGGAAGATGTCTTGGGTTTTAACTGAAATGCTACCTGAACGGGCCATGGAGTCCTCCAAAACAATGTGGTAAAATTGATTCAAACAATATGGAGACGGTTGGCCCAGAGTCAAGGGCGACCGGGTGAGATTTTATGGCCACCAACGATCCCCGTCCGCTGATCATTTTGACCACCGGCGGAACTATCGAAAAGATCTACGACGAGAGTGAAGGCACGCTGCAAAATCGCGACACCATCATCAAGAACACCATTCTGCAAAAACTGCGTTTGCCCTACACCGACATTCGCGTGAAATCGCTCATGGCCAAGGACTCGTTGTACATGGACGAGAGTGACCGCGAGCTGATTTGCCAGGAGATTCAAGAGTACGCCAAGCAGGGTTTTCCGATTGTGGTTCTCCATGGCACAGACACCATGGATATCACCTCGAGTTTTTGCTTTGAGCGGGCACCGAAACCAGCTGTGCCGGTGGTGTTCACGGGCGCGATGAAGCCCATGGGGTTTGAAGATTCGGACGCCACTCAAAATGTGGTGGAAGCGATTTTCGCCGCTCACTTGGTGAAGCCGGGCTATTGGGTTACGTTCCACGGCCGACTTTATCCCGTACCGGGCTTTCGCAAGAACCGTCAGAAGGGGACCTTCGAAACGATCGAGTGAGGCTAAACCTGGGCATGTTACTCGGGCATTCCCCCTCTTTGATAACAGTATTCCAGCTAGTTAGCCTTCGCCC
>JAIXOY010000271.1 GCA_027486525.1 Pseudomonadota bacterium | reverse complement strand
CATGGGAACGATCGCCGACGGCTTCACGCTCTATTCCCAGGAGCTCATCGACCATCGCACCGGCGGCCTCTACCCTGCTCCGACCATGGAGAAGCTCGCCGTCATCGAAGACTGCCGAGAAGCCAGAGGCGAGATGAACTGGGAGCTTCCGTAATTTTCGCAACACCAAAGCGAAAAACATTTTTAGCAGCAAAAGGCCCGAATAGAACGACTAAAAGACTCTAGAGCTTCGAATTGGGGACGCCCCTGGACCCTAAATTAGACTAAATTGACAAAACACAATAGTTCCATCATTCTAGAACAATGGAATTATTTGAGTCTTTAGAAATCTTCTGTTCACTCTCTCAGGAAACACGTCTTAAAGTGTTCAAACTACTTATTGAGTATGGAAGAGACGGCCTCATCCCTAGCAAGATTGCTGAAGAACTGAATATTCCTGATAACACGCTTTCGTTTCATCTATCTCACATGAGTAAAGCCAACCTTGTGACCTCCAAGAAAAATGGAAGGTCTCTTACCTACTTCGCTAACACAGAATTAATTGAAGGTTTAATCGGTTTTCTTCAAGAGAACTGCTGTTCGAAAGAGCAATCGAAGAAGTCTAAGTCCAAATCTTGTGCCGGGAGCAAATGCTAATGAAACGATTTCATATCCATATTGGGGTCAAAGACCTTAATCACTCAGTTCAGTTCTACTCAACGCTCTTTGGCCAAAAGCCAACCAAGCTCAAAGAAGACTATGCAAAGTGGATGCTGGAGGACCCTAAGGTCAACTTTGCCATCTCTACTCGCTCCAATCTAGAAGGCATTGATCATCTCGGCATTCAAGTCGAGGAAAACGATGAACTCGCAGAAATCACTGAACGACTCAAGAATGCTGATTTGGGAGTGTATGGTGAAGGCTCAACAACATGTTGCTATGCAGAGTCGAACAAGGCCTGGGTGAAAGACCCATCGGGAGTCGCATGGGAAACCTATCAGACGATGGCAGACGCCGAGGTTTATAGTGAGAAACCGAAAGTGATAGAAACTCCTGCAACATCGTGTTGTCCGCCAAAAGGCACAACTGCAAAGAGCTGCTGCTGAATGAAAATTCTTTTCATGTGCGTGGCTAATTCTGCCAGAAGCCAACTGGCGGAAGGACTGGCCAAACATATTTTTGGAGATAGCGCAGAAATCCAAAGCGCGGGCTCTCAACCTAGCAAGGTGAATCCTCTCGCAATTGAATCTCTGAAGGAAATTGGTCTCGACATTAGCAGTCACTACTCGAAGTCGACGAAAAACCTCACTCCTGATTTTTTAGATGGCCTCGATTACGTCATCACTCTTTGCGCAGAAGAGGTTTGTCCTGTTGTCATCTCCAAGGCCAAGAAGCTTCATTGGCCACTCCCCGACCCCGCCGGACACGAAGAAATGCCTCGCGAAGAACGACTGGCCCTTTTCCGCAACACGCGCAATGCGATCAAAGAAAAGCTCCTCGCTTTTAAGATTGAAGTCCAAGCATGAGAAAAAAGTTTCTGGCCGAATTTATGGGGACAGCTTTTCTGGTCATGATCGTCTTTGGTTCGGGCATTATGGGTATGAACTTGCCACAAGGGAATGTAGCTATTGCCCTTATGGCAAATTCGTTAGCGACTGGCGCAGGTCTTTTTGTCCTTATCCAGTGCCTCGGTCCAATCTCGGGAGCCCACATGAACCCTGTCGTTAGCCTCGCGGAATTCGGCTGGAAACGACTCGGTAAGAAAGAGTTACTTTTGTACTGGCTCGCACAGTTTGTAGGAGCGACCTGCGGGGTCTTCTTGACTCATGTGATGTTTAAGCTGCCTCTGCTGCAGATTTCTCTGCAAGAGCGTTACGGCTTCAACCTTTGGGTTTCAGAAATTGTCGCGACGGTCGGACTGATCTGTGTCGTAGCTTTAGCTGGTCGGAAGCATGTTGAGTTCGCTCCATTGAGTGTCGCCGCCTATATCACCTCAGCTTATTGGTTCACTTCCTCAACCGCCTTCGCCAATCCTGCGATAACCGTAGCGAGAATGCTGACGGATACATTTTGTGGAATGGCACCATCTGGCGTTTTGATGTTCATCGCAGCTCAGCTTATAGGAACGATCGTCGCTATCGTTAGCTTGAAGCGGTTGAACTGACTGAGAAATCTTCAAATTATTTGGCCACCCTACCCGGACTTGGCACTCACAGCGTTCGGCCCCGTGGTTTCGCTCATCATGACATCCTGTCATGCCGCCGTTTCAAGTCAGGGAAAAGAACGACCTAAGACTTCAAACGGGCCGATGCTCCAGGAGTGCCAAGCGAGGGCGAAGGAGTTTATGAATAATAAATGACTGAGCCCGAGACGATGGCGCGACGACGATGATCGGCCCGTTTCAAGGCTTAGGATGGCCACCCTACCCGGACTTGGCACTCACTTGTTCGCTTCCCGCTCACTTCGTTCGGCCCTGTGGTTTCACTCATCCAATCATCCTGATTGTCTGCCGGTCATCGGAAGTGCACTTCCGACGCCCGTCCGATCAACCCTTCAAGTCCTGGACGAAAACGTTTTTCGACAGCAAACGCATCCGCTCTCTAGGAATCAACGATGTGAAGGAGGAGGCGTGCTGCCTGCACGTCGACGACTGAGCAAGGTAGATGACGACGTAGGCGGACGCGTTTCATGTCGAAAAGTGGCCACCCTACCCGGACTTGAACCAGGATCATAGACTTAGGAAGTCCACGTTTTATCCAGTTAAACTATAGGGTGACGAGCGCCCATCATACCGATGACTTAAACCCCGTTCAACCAATATCCAAAGCCGCTACTCAAGTTCTCAGTAAATTCACCGAAAAGTGAAGCAAGGAGAGCTTTATGAAACCAACTTTGTTGATGGGTCTTATGCTGGTGTTTGCTGTCGCGTGCGGCAAGGACAAGAAAAGTAACTCAAGCTCTAACGTCTTCGGAAACCAAATTGGTGTCGCACAGGCCGTAGAGGGCTACATCGTCATGCCGGTGGCAGGTTACGGAGGCCAGCTGTACATCGAAGCCAGCGGTCGCCAGTACCAACTTGGGCAGGTTTCATCGCAGGCGGGCCAAGTCTTAGACCAGATGGCACGAGGCATGTACAGACCAAGTTCCCAAAACTCGCAGATCGTAAAATTCCGCTCACGCATTACCGCCGCACTGAGTGGCTACGGCTATGGCAATGGTGGTTATTCGGTGGGTGGCTACCAGCCGCAGCCGACGCAATCCAACGTGCTCGACGTCCAATCCATTCAGCCCTACTAGCTTCTATTACGGCGCCCACCAACAACGTGGGCGCTCGTTCATCTCTAATCCCGCGACATAAGTATCCAGGCGACACTGCGGAAGCGGATGCGTGAGATTGGTGCGTTCTGCGACACTGGTATCCGGCGTTTCTACTCGTGGTGCCGGTAAATTTCTATTCGCCGCGAAGAACGCCGAGAGCACGATGGCGGCGGCCACTCCTCTGTCGGACACACTACCCTCGCGCAACGGAAGCTCGTGAATAATTTTTTCCCAGCATTCACTGGTCGCCCAGTAATCGGCTTGCCCCTCGACCGCCATGCGATTGTGTTCATCTCCAAAAGGCTCACCACCGTAAAGATGGCCGACTTCATGGCAAAGTGTTAGCGCGAAAGAATCAACGGTGCTGCCGGGAATGCGCGCGATGCCACCGTAGACGATCAAGTGATCCGTTTCCCAGCGCCGGGCGAAGGCCTGGGGCCAAGCTTCGTTCCAGTCAGAAAGAATCTCAAATGTGCGATTGTCGCGAGCGGCATAGGGAGCAAAAACTGCTTCGAACATATTCATGGTCTGTGAAAACTGAGCACGTGTCAGTCCGCCGTCGGTGAAGCGAAGAACGGGGACCGCAGCGTCGAGAGTGGCCGCGGCATCGAGAGGCACGACAAAAATCGCACAGAGAATGAAAACGCTGAAAGTCCGAAGCACTCACTTCCCCCCAGTTCACACAACCGCGACCTTAGCTAATCACAGATTTCACAGGCGGGTAATACCCATTTTTAGAAAGAGGGCCCCTTTCGGGGGCCCTCCTCATTAGCGAATTTTTTTCGCAAACAGAGTGGCCACGCGCTGGCCGAAGTCTGAAGCCGAGGCAAGATCGCCCGGCAGGAAGGATTGATCAGGCGCTGTCTGCGCCGCTTGCAGCATCAGGCCGGAAAAACTTCCGAGCCGATTGCGTGCATTCTCTGGAGCTACTCCAGTGTAAACTTCGGGCATCCGGTCGTACCCTACCCAGACCATCCCGTGTTGTAGTGCGAAGGTCGAGAGCGCTTGGAGGGTGCTTTGTTTGTCACCGGAAGGAGAACCGGAGACAGTGAACCCTGCGGCCACTTTGTCTTTCCACTCTCGCCCCATCCAAACCTTACTCGACTCATCCATGAAACCTTTGAACGGAGCAGAGACTGAGCCCATGTACGTAGGCGTCCCGAAAATAAGTGCGTCTGCATTTTTTAATTCCTCCCATGGAGTAACATGATCGCCGCCGACGGCGACGAGCTTGGCTTCAATGCCATCAACGGTAGCTGCACCTTCAAAAACTTTTTGAGCAGCAAAAGCGGTGTGGCCGTAGCCTGAGTGGTAAACGATAGCGAGTTTCTTCATAAATCCTCTTATTGCTTTTTAACGAGTTCAAAGTTGGCAGCGATGCGCACCTCTTGACCGACGGCAAGGCCTCCACTCTCCAGCACCGAGTTGTATTTCAGACCGTAGGCGTAGCGATCGATCTCCGTGGAGACCTTGAGTCCGGCACGAGTGCCGCCCCACGGATCTTTGACGATGCCGTTAAACTTAGCGTCCCAGACCACGTCCTTCGTGACGCCGTTCAACGTGAGCTTGCCGTACACTTTGTAGGTGGAGCCTTTCACCTTCTCGAACTTTTTTCCTTCGAACACGATGGTTGGATTTTTTGCCACATCGAAAAAGTCTTTGGCGCGAAGATGTTCATCACGCTTAGTATCCGCGGTGTTGATACTTTTAGTTTGAATCACCGCCGTGAACTTCGCATCCGTGAAGTCGGGTTTGTCGGATTTCACATCCAACGTGTAGGTGTCGAACTTGCCGTTGGTTTCCGAGATCACGAGGTGATCCACGGCAAAGTTCACGCTCGAGTGGCTATGGTCCACATCCCAGTTTTGGGATTGGGCGATGGCCACCGGGAAGTTAAGAAGTGCAGCGGCGGTGACTGCGAGGGCGAGAGTTTTCATTTTTAAGAGCTCCGGGTTTTGTTTCAAATGCAATTGTTGCATCTGAAACAAATCATGCTCCTGATTTGTTGCATTTGCAACAAATTTCTAGTATAATGTGGTTTATGAATACTTCCAAAGGGTTAGAAGCCTGGGCCAAGTTTTTTGTTGCGAGTACACGCCTGAACCAGGTGATGGAAGACGCGATGAAACTCGAAGGCCTCCCACCTTTGGAAGTCTACGATGTGCTGTGGACATTAGAGCGCGCTCCGGACCACTCCCTCCGCTTCACTGATCTGGGAGAGCGTGTTTTGCTCTCTCGCTGTAACGTTACTCGTTTAGCAGAAAAACTAGAGGGCCAAGGTCTCATTGAGCGAGAACGTTGTCCCAACGATCGCCGAGGCGTTTATGCTGTCCTCACAAAAGAGGGCCTTAAACTTCGGAAAGATATGTGGAAACGCTACTCTGCGCTGATCGAAGAGCACTTCTCAAGCCACCTCTCGGAAAAAGAGCAGACTCAGCTCATCGATATCATGAAGAAAGTCTGGCAGGAGCCCATCCGGGCCGATGAAAAAAGTAGCTGTCCTGGCGCTGTCTAAGCTTCTCTGGTACTGAGTTGGCTATAACTCAGTCCTTTAACCGGAGGCCCCCATGAAAATGACCCTACTGACATTCATCTTCCTGTTCTCGTTTGTTGCCTGCGCTGGCAATTCCACTGAGCCGGTTCGGACCGTCTCCATGGTCGACATCCCGAGCTACATGGGCAAGTGGTACGAAATCACCCGTTTCCCGAATAGCTTCCAGAAGAAGTGCCAAGCCACCACGGCCGAGTACAAGCTCCGCCAAGACGGTAAAGTCGCTGTGAAGAACACCTGCAAGACCACCAACGGCCTTAACGTCGCCAACGCCATCGCTCGCGTAGCTGACACGAAGACGAATGCGAAACTCAAAGTGAGCTTCGTGCCTTTCTTTAATCGTTTCGGCTGGTTCGCGGGAGATTATTGGATCCTCGATCTCGCACCAGACTACTCCTACGTTTTGGTCGGTGCCCCGGATCGCAACTTCCTGTGGATCCTTTCGCGCACGCCAACCCTCGATGCCAACATCATCGAGGCCCTCAAGACCACCGCACAGCGGGAAGGTTTCGACGTTTCTCGTCTCATCGACACGCCGGTTTGGACCGAGTAGAACAATTTAAAGTGTGTGGGAATTAACTTAATTCCCACATTGCTTTCTGCTTTTCTTTGCTATATCTGTTGCCCAATGAAGAATTCCCTGATGATCGCCTTCGCCCTCGTAAGCACCGCCGCTGTCGCACAGACGGCCGAAACCATTTTAAAGAACGACAGCACTTTCTCCCCGGAGCTCAAAGAGCGCTGGATGAAGGCCATCGAAGCCCAGTGCGCCCAGGTTCTCCTGCGCGTCCAATAGTTTTTTCACACCTCACCCTTCTCGTCCTTTTGTTGGGGTAACTTCCCCCCCATGAAAACTCTTCTCTTCCTGGCCCTATTCTTTGTCACTAGCGCCCACGCTTCAAGCGAGTTCGTCTGCTCGATCATTCAGGCGCAAAAAATCTACAAAGATCTGCAGCGCCAGAACATCAACGACAAAACCAAGCACTGTGTACTTTCGTGTCACATGGCCCTGCGCTGCCCGAGCATGGAAGTGTGGAACTTGGGTGTGCTGAAAGAGATCTACGACCTGTTCGGTGACGGCAACGCAGAATGGGCGGATCTCGAAGCTGATCGTGACGGCATCGTGATCGCCACCAGTCGTCGCGCACGCACGACAGCCGAGTGCTACCGTGAGTGCCGCGAGATCTATCCTTAGCTTCTCGGCATTCCTAAAGTCACCCACTCTCTGAACGTATCCAACACCTCTTG
>JAIXOY010000292.1 GCA_027486525.1 Pseudomonadota bacterium | reverse complement strand
TCTCACCCATGATCCAGAGTCTCCCTTTGCAGCGCGTGCACGGTGACTTCCATCGCGGCAACGTGCTGTGGACCAATCAAGGCGCCTGGATCACGGATCTGGATGACTGTGTGATGGGCCCACGCCAGCAAGATCTCTGGCTCTTGTTTCCAGGGCGCGATGAGTGGTCGCTCGAGATGCGCGGTGAATTCATGGAAGGCTACCAAGAGATGGCCCGCGAGCCGATCGGACTTTCGCCATTGCTCATTGAAGCGCTCAGAACCATGCGTCTGGTGCATTTCAACGGCTGGATCAGCAAACGCTGGGCCGATCCGGTCTTCCAAAATATGTTCCAGAGCTTTCCCACAAGAAACTATTGGGAGCAGCAGGTTTTGGATCTGAAGGAACAAGTGTCGCTGTTGCAGGAGTTTAGCGATGGAGGCAGCGCCTACTAACTTTGAGTTGTCCGCCGGGAGTGACAGTAAACTTACGAATGATCTCTACCCCTTCGTCGGTGGTTTCTTGAGAAACCCAGTCACCGACGAGGCTTTCCGCAAACTCTTGGAGGGGTTGAAGAATCATCCGCCCGCCCTCGCCCTCCAACACCAAGCTCTCACCCTAAAACCCGTAGTCGTAGATCTCATCTTTTCTTAGACTGACGGCGCACGAGTGAATCTCTTCACTAAAGATACTCTCTGAACTGGTGGCGACTTTATTGTCTTCCAGAACCACAACACGCTGGTTCTCCTGATCGACGTCGATGCGAGAGGTCGCAGTCATTGTTATGTCAAGAGAGATGGCCCGTCTCTCTACGACTTCCTCGACTGAAGCCTGGGATGCTGGATTGGCCGCTACACCGGTCGCACAGTCATAGACCACGCCATTATGCGAACACGACGAACTCGCCTTGCTGTCTTTGAGTTCACCCTGACAGCTGGCCAGCAAAGCACACATGGTTAGAAACAGAATCACCTTCATGAATGGATCATAAACGATCCAGGTCATGCTCAGGTGTAGGCAGGTACTTTTTTCAGCGCGCCTCACTTCGGCACGGGTCTTGTATCTAATCTCCTCATAAAACTCGTTGAAGACCATGTTCCGGCCACTTAATGGTGCTGGGGATGTGTAAACTTTTGACGGCCATCTGGAGGTTATACATGAAAGTCCTACTAGCCGCGCTCATGCTGTTCACATTCACAGCAAGTGCAGAAACCAAAGAAGCTAAAGAGAAGAAAGCGGAAATGGTCGATCGTGCGAAAGACCTGCGCTTGGTGGCCGAGACGGCCGAAGAGCTCTTTAAAGCCGAAGAATACAAAGACGCCTGTGGCAGCGTCGAAGAACTCTTCCGTGGCATGCCGGCCCATCTCACCGGCATCCTTTCCAGCATGGACCTCTTCGATGGCAAAGTGAAGCGCATGCACAACGAAGCCCTCGTGCTCTTGCGGGACACACACGCGTTGGATAATCGCTGCAAAAACGGTGAAGACCACCAGTATGTAGATGCGAAGAAGGCCCGGAAGCAGATGAAGGAAGCGGCGAAGAAACTCAAGCGCCACGCTGGGATCATCGAAGACAAGTCCACGGGCTTCAGCAACTCGTACCGCTACAACTACGAATTCTAGATTTTTGGAACCTCGTCCACGAACTTGATGCCGACTTTCCAGCCGACATCTTCGGGGGCGAGGTCTCTGACCGACATGACTTCGCCGATGAGTGGCTGGTCTAAGACCTGCCCTTCCAGCGCGGTGATTTCTACGAACTGCCCGCGGCCAAAGAGACCTTCCTCGATGATCTTAAACCCCAGGCCCCCGCGAGAAAGATCGAAGAGCAAGAAGTTCTGCGACATGTCGGGCTCGCCGGCCCGCTGGCAGGTGATGATCTTGTCCTCCTTCGGTCGGAGTCTCGGCGCCTCACGTTTATCGGCAAAAATCTTATCTTCTTGGCTGGTGCTGATCTTCGCCAGCTGCTCGTCAAACAAAGCTTGGTCGCGCTGACTTTTTTGCGTCGCCATGATCTTGCCGCGCATGTACCCATCAGGCAGATCGATGCCGACGGAAGCCTTGATCACCTGAATGTCGGGGCCCTCTAAGAAGCACAGCACGCCCGGCATCTGCACCGCCTGGCCGCGGAGTTGGGTCTTGAAAATCACCGCTTCGTTCTTCGAGTAGCAGTAGACCTCCGCGGCCTCGAGCTGCAGACCCTGGCCGGCGTGAGTAAGAAAATTAAGAATGCCCGCTTCGTACTTATAGCTGCTCAAAACGCAGTTGTGCACCCGGCGCGTGCCGTCGGCTGAGATCTGCCAAACCACCACCACCGTTTCGCGCTTCACTAAATCAGTGAAGAATTTTTGGAAGACGATGTAGCCGTCTTGGGACGTCACGTTTTTCATGAGTAACACGTCGACAAATGCATGTACAAAATTCTAGCATAAGCCATAGCTTACAAAAAATTTCTCTCACTATCCGACCGCTTCGCTCAAGGATGAGTCATGAAGATAATCGCCCTCCTGCTGCTCTTGTGTGGTGCTGCCAACGCCGCGGATGTGGAAACGCGCTACCAGTACTGGTGGCTGCGCGGTCCCGACGTGAAATCTTGGCGCCACGACGTTCTGGGCAACATGCAGTTGCAAGGCGCGAATTCTATCTTAGTGAGAGCAACACATTTCGAACGCTTCAAAGAGGAAGACCAGCAAGTCATGTTGGGTTGGCGCCATAAAAATTCCCAAGGCTACTGGGACCTGACCCACGCTGATGGTGGTGGCAATAAAGTTCTCGCCATCCGTGACACGCAGCTCACGCACGGCCGCCCCCTGGGCCACGGCTTCGATGGCTGGATCAATCTCAAGGCGCAGGGCTACCACACCAACGACCTGCATATGGCGACGGTGGGACTCGACAAAGAATGGCAGGGCGGAACTTATCTCCTCACGAGCGCCGGCGGCGGTCGCGCGACGTACGGAGCACCGGCCGACACGCAAGACGTGTGGGGTGTGAGCGCGCGCCTGGGTCGCTACCAAGAAGATCGTTGGAAAACCTGGCTTCTCGGAGCAGTTGGTGAAGAGGCCCAGGCCATCGTGGCCCTCGGGCAAACCCGCGCTCTGCGCTTTGTCACTTATGGCGCGGGGATTGAAAAAAATCTCTCTCCCGCGTGGCGCACCGGCCTTGCCGTTGAACGCGCCTACTATTCAACCGTGAACACTCGCCTCGAAAGTGTGACCGCGCACCTTGCGTGGAACTGGGGCACACTATGATTCTTCTCTGGGATGAACATCTTGTCCGCCTCACCCTGACTCTGCTGGGAACGTACTTTCTCATCATTTCGTTGATGCAAGTGCTGTTGCAGGCGTTGTCCTATCGTCGCCATCAGCGGCGACTCCTCGTGAGCCATGAAGAACTCCCTTCCCTCACCTTGCTCGTGCCGGCCCGCAACGAAGAGCACGTGGTGGTCGAAGCTCTCTCGCGATCGCTGCAACTTCCTCTCCGGCAGTTCGACATCATCGTCGTGGAGAACGCCTCCACAGATAAGACCTACGAACTGCTGCATGAGATGTTTCAGCTGCGCCTAGAGAATGGTGTCTACCGCTCCATCACTCACCCGCACCTGCGCATGCTGCGCTCGAGCATTCCGGGGAAGGCCCTCGCGCTGAATCTCGCCCTCCCACACGTCAACACCGACATCGTCGCCACCATGGATGCCGATACGATTCCGGAGATCCACGGCATCGAAGCACTGCTCCGCGAATTCAAAGCACGCCCTGAGGTCCAGGGCCTGGGTGGCATCGTGCGCGTGATGAATCCGGAGAAGCCGGAAGAACGGAAGGCCTATCCCCCCAAGGCCCATGCCTACGCGATCCAATCTCTCGAATACCTCCGGGCGTTCAGTGGTGAGCGTTTGGGTTGGGGACTTCTGAAGGCCAACATCTACATGTCCGGGGCCTGTGCGCTTTTCCGCACCAGCACCCTGCGCCAGCGTGGTGGTTTTCAAATCGACACCGTCACGGAAGATCTCGAGACCTCGCTGGATCTGATTTCCTGTGCAGACAAAGATCAGCACCCGATTGATATTCTTCCGGCCGTGGTGGCCTGGACGCAAGTCCCGCATACTCTCAACGGTCTCTTTCAGCAACGTCGTCGCTGGCAAGCGGGCCTGTGGCAATGTTTATGGAAATTCCGCGGACTCTTTCTCGCGAGCAAACGAGGACTCGTCGGCTTTCTCGCCGTCCCGTACATCCTCTTCACCGAGGGGCTTGGCCCGCTGATGGAATTCTTGGCGTACATCATGATCGCGGTGGCGCTGTACTGCGAATTCCTGGAGCCGATGCCGGTCGTGATCGTCACAGCACTGGGCCTCACGCTCAGTGGACTCCTCACCGTGTGGGCGGCCTCCGTAGAAAATCGCTACATCCCCAGAGATTCGGCCTGGCCTTTGATCAAAGTCTTTTTCCTCAGCTTGCCGTTGAATTTGATCCATCGCCCGTTGGTGAACTTCGTGCGTGTGGAAGCCTGTTTGCGTTGGCCGTGGATTCGCTCCTGGGGCGTGATTCAACGATCGCACTTGACAACGGAGACGGAAACTAGCCGCCAGCAAGCTTAACTTTGAAGCCGAGTTTTTCGAGGTAGAGCTTGATCTTGTCGCGATGATCGCCCTGCACTTCGATGGTGGTGATTTTAAAAGCTCCGCCAGATCCGCAGTGAGTTTTGAGTTTGCCGGCGAGTTCCTTGAAATAGGCTTCGTTGTCCGGTAACTCAAAGACAACGGTGACGGCCTTGCCACCGCGGCCGTTGGTTTCTCTGCGAATCTTAAGGGTATGTTCGCTAGGGACGAGGGCCCCGGCCTTGGGGCATTTACAGGGATGCTGGCCACATTTCTGGCACTGCAACTTGTGGGAGCCATCGGAAGAATAGAGAATGCGCGGCCGGTCGCTCATGCTAGGATATTAATGTGAAAAATCCGGATTCGCCACTTCGCTATTTTATTTTCCACAAGCCCTATGGGGTTTTAAGCCAATTCACGCCGGAAGACGGTGCCCGTTCTCTTGCAGAGTTTGGCTTTCCGCCAGATGTGTATCCCGCGGGTCGCTTAGATAAAGACTCGGAAGGATTATTGCTCCTCACCAATGATGGGCCGTTGATTCAACGGCTGCTTGAGCCGCGCTTTGATAAAGAGAAAACTTATTGGGTGCAGATCGAGCGTATCCCAACGCCCGAGGCGTTGGCGAAGTTGGAAGCGGGCGTAAAAATCCAAGACTACCAAACCCTGCCCTGCAAGGCCTTGCTGATCGATGATCCAGGATTTCCACCGCGCGATCCACCGATTCGTGTGCGCCAGACGGTGCCGGATTGCTGGCTGGAGATTCGTCTCAGAGAAGGAAAGAATCGTCAGGTGAGACGCATGACCGCGGCGATTGGACATCCTTGTTTGCGCCTCGTTCGAGTGGCGACGGGGAAACTCACCTTAGGTGATCTGCCTCCGGGGAAATGGCGTGAGACGACTCGTGAAGCCATTTTGTAGTCAAGCAAGTCCTTAGTTTTCCTCAATCGCGACCCATTTGCTCAGGTATGTTGGAACCTATCCGATAAGTCCTAGAGGCTATTAGCCTCAAAGGATATTTATGAAAAAGATCTACCTTCCCGCTCTCCTGCTTCTCACCTCAACCGCCATCGCGCAGGAAATTCCCTCCACGCTGCCGGTACCTTCCGTGGAGCAGTTTAAAAAGGTGTGTACGGCGGAGAAAATCAAAAAACATATGATTGAAGAACTTGCGATACTTAAGGAACAACAAACCTTGGAAGTTTCCTTCGAAGGTCTTGCTGGCAATGAAGGTCCTGCTGTCAATTTCAGACAAGTCACCAAGGCCCTTGAGGAATACCGCTCTGACCTCGAGAAAAACCTCGTTGTCGATTTGAGCGTGGTCTCTGTTATGCCGACTCCGGTGAGTTTTTACGTGTTCGAAGAAGGGGAGAAAAAGATCCCTGTGCTACAGGCCAAATACAAACTCAGCAAAGATGAGGCTCTAGAGCTCACGAGCGGTTTCTACCCCAGTGAAAAATTCGGCTGCTTAGCAGAAGCTGATGGAGGTGGCCTGTTGATTGACGAAAACGGTGTTATGCGGGACCCGGTTGAGGTCTTTACCAACACGACCGTCGGCGCGAACAATTCCTCTCGCAGCGGACAGGAGAAACCCGAAGGCACGAGCGGAACTCGCCATGTCGCTCCTGGCTCAACTGGTCGATAGGCCACAAGTGAGTGGCGCGACGTCATCACGGGATGACGTTCTCTAGGACTACTTCGTGTTCTCCAAAAGCCAGTCAGCGACCTGACTGGTGCGGGTATGGGTATTCACAAACGAGATCCCCGAGGTATCAGAGAAGACGTACTTAGAGTTCACTCCCACCACCGCCCCGCTTGAATCCCGATAGGCCGGCCCGCCCGAATCACCCGGGCAGATGCTTCCCGCATTCGCGTCTAGTTTCAATCCCGCTGAATAGAAGTTAAAGAAATCGACGTCTTTGATGTCACGGCCATAGTTGTCTCGCGCCACGAGGTCAGCTGCGATGACCTTGGCGGTCGCCACTTTGTACTTGCGCTGACCGGAGCCCGAAAAGATGTCGTCCTCACAGCCATAGCCGCCAATAGTGACGAGTTCATCGGCTTCCACCCGAAGGTAATCAACCTCCGCCACAGGAATGTCAGCGGTCTCTTCCACCACTGTGAAGAGAGCAATGTCATAGGATTTGAAGGCGCCCCCGGCCGTCGCCTCGCGGGCAGCCGCACGTCTTCTCATTTCTGCGGTGTACGTTTCGTGCGGGAATGCCTCGTCGACCGTCAGGAGCGCGACGGGGGCATAGTGGGTCGCGACACTAATCAGTGCACCTTTACTAAAATTGTCTTTAACGGTCGCGGTAGCGCCGTTCACCATGCAGTGAGCAGCGGTGAGAAAGGTGCGGGGCCCAATTTTACTCGCGGTACAAAATCCACCGATGTAAACGGTGCTCTTGAATTCCTCGCCCTTCGCAAGCCTTCCACCGATGAGTTTTTCCCCGGCCTGCGCCAGAGGTAACAGCGTGATCGTGAGAAAGAAAGTGAATGTGCGCAACATGCCAAATCCTCGCAGAAGTTTGTTTGGTTTAAACCCTAGGGCCTTGCTTTGTGACAAGCCCAGACCGCTGGCCTGAAAAAATTATCGGCCCTCTATTTGCTTACGATCTTTCCACGTGCGATCCGCACTCAGCTGTCCTTCCGTGACACCGTATTTCTCATGGGTGCCCACCTGGCGAATGGCTTCGGTTAAGCTGACGTGACCGGCGAGCAGATTGAGATAGCCGCCGATCTTCGCGCGCAACTCGTCGCCACGTTCATTGAGCGCCTCACAGCGCCACACGCCCGGGCCCTGG
>JAIXOY010000022.1 GCA_027486525.1 Pseudomonadota bacterium | reverse complement strand
TCCGAAGAGGCCATCGGAATCAGTTTCGGGTTCGTCGGTGTAGCACCGTTGTCCCACGAAGGAGCTTTCAAATTTGCCGTTGGCATAGAGCACCGAACCCAGCGCCTTCATGTCTTCCGTCGTGAAGGTGATCGGGCCGCGCGTCGAGTTCAAAGTGACGTCTCGTTGAGGCAGAGGAAGAAGAATGCTGGCCGCGGCCCAGCCGTTACAGATGCCCTGCCACGTGGCTACTTTACGTGTGGTGCGGAATTCTTCGCGAGCAAGGTTCCACTGATGAGCGGTTAAGCTGCCCGCTTCTTCAGGTGAAACGCCCATGGACACATCGTATTTTTCTGACGGGGAGAGAAGATCGCTGGCAACCGTGTGGCTCGGACGCTTCGTCACGTACTCGAGAGAGCGTGACCATTTTCCTTTCGGGTAATGAGGGTCGCGGAATCGGAAACCCAAGCCGCCGACGTAGTTTGGCCAGTAGAAGCCAGACCAAGAGCCTTCCGCAACGCGGGCCGATGGGTAGGCCGCGAGTGCACTCAAATCAGTGACGAGGGATTCTTGTGGGATGTCGAGAAAGTACGCTGGGGTGCCTGGGTTGTTCGCTTCTTTATCAGCGGATTGATAGCCGTTGGCGATAATCAGATTGCGCTCTTTAATTTTGGCGGCCAGTTTTTCAGTGGCGAAAGCACCGGGGGCGATGAGAGTGAGCAGCACCAGAAAACGAAGCATCGTGAGCATCCTTGGAAGAAAGTGTGACCCTCTATGCCAAGACAGGAAGCTGCCCGTCAATCTGATTAACGGAAAGTCACAAACTCAGCACATCTAACGCAACATCAGGAACGGACCCGGAAGATCAAATTGAGGGCGACCCCTAAACAGATTCTTACTGCTGCAAAGCATTGAAATGTGAAGTTCCTGTCATTACCGCTGGTGCCAAAAAGCACTGCGTTGACGGACTGATCTCTCAACCATAGAACTATCAGATCACCTCATTCTAAAAACCGGATGGTCTGAAATGATTCGCTTCCTCACGATCTCATTGCTCTTGGTTTCCTTTGCTCACGCTAAAGGCAAAGGCCCCGCTCAGATCCGTCTACTTACAACTAACTTTGAGAACCTCTTCGATGCCACTCACGACGCTGGCAAAGAGGACTACACTTACCTCCCGCTTGAAGTGAAACGCGCGATGCCGGAAGCCATGGCGTGGTGTGAAAAGCAGTCCGGTTTTTACCGCCAAGAATGCTTCAACCTCGACTGGACGCAGGAAGTCCTCGAGAGAAAAGTGGCTCGCATTGCCGAAGTGATCAAAGGCTCAATGGGACCCAGGATGCCTGACGTGATCGTGGTGCAAGAAGTTGAGAACCTCAACGCCCTCACCATGGTGGCACGGGCGCTTGGCCCTCAGTTCCGTGCGATTCTCATCGAAGGCCCGGATGAGCGCGGCATCGACACCGGCATGATCACTCGCTTACCGGTGAACTCAACCAAGCTCCACTCTTTCCAAACCACCACGGGCCGGAAGACGCGTGGGATTTTGGAAGTTGTCCTTCGCGTGGGTCGCAAAACCGTCACGATACTGTCTAACCACTGGCCTTCTCAATCAAATCCAGACGCAGACCGCATGCTCGCGGGTCAATTGCTCTTGAAGGTCGCCACGACCGCTCAGCGTAGAACAGACTTAGTTGTTGCTGCGGGTGACTTCAATACTGCGGAAGACGATGAACAGAACGCTCTTAAAACGCTGGTTCTTCCGGCCTTCTGGGATGCTGAATCAGAAGCCGTCGCCGCCGGCGTAGACCTCGGCGCTCCGGCGACCTACAGCTACAAAGGTGTGTGGGCGAGCTTAGATCATATCTTTATCATGAAAGGGAATGCTCGCCGTGCTCCGGACTTCTCCCGTGTTTCGATCTTCACGGAGAATGGAAACATGATTGAGAACTACACTTACCAAGGACGCAACGAATCGCGCCCGGTGCGCTACGATGCGCAGACTGGTAAGGGGTACTCAGACCATCTGCCGATGAGCATGGTCATCAAACTTTAAAAATTAAAAGGGCCTCTTTCGAGGCCCTTTGTTTTTCTAAGAGATCTTCTTACTCAGCAAGTTATCTAGACTGAATTTTCCCCCGCCTAAACCCATCAGCACCACGCTAAATGAGAGATAGAGCAAAGCGAGTTCTTTCTTCTGGAACGGGTCGGCGCCATGAGCGACGAAGGCCGCCACTAGCATGGTCACAATCCAAAGCAGAGCAGCTGGGCGAGTAAACAGCCCAACGGCGATCAAGAGACCTCCGGCGAACTCCGCGAGTCCAGCGGCCCACGCCATGAATCCGGGAAGGGGGAGCCCCATGGCGGTGACGCCATCAAAGAGTCCTTGAGATGGGGGAACTTTTCCCATCCCGTGAGCAAACGCCATGATGAGCCCGAACATGAGTCGTCCGACCAATAGGCCCAGGCTTCCCTTGGTGTCATGATCCAGTGGCGAAGAGAGACAGCTTTTTAACATAAAACCTCCATGTACCTAAATACTAGCATGCTAAACTGTGAGCACAAATAAGGAGTGACTCATGAAGGCATGGTGGTTGGTGTTGGTAAGTTTTTCGGCGCTGGCGATGGACTGGCAAGGTCATCGGGGCGCGCGCGGACTTTATCCTGAGAACACCATCGGTGCGATGAAAGAGGCGCTGAAATACCCCGAAGTCACCACCCTCGAATTAGATGTGGTGATTTCCAAAGACGGCGAAGTGGTGGTCAGCCATGAACCGTGGATGGGCGAGGAGATCTGCCTCGATCGCAAGGGGAAGACCGTCAAAGAGCGTGCGATCAACATGTACAAGCTCTCGTACAGCGAGATCGCCAAGTACGACTGTGGCAGCAAGCTGCACCCGCGCTTCCCTGAGCAGAAAAAGGTAAGAGAAACGAAACCACTCTTGCGGACACTCTTAAAAGAAATGGAGCAAGTGATTCAAGCCTCGGGCCGGAAAATTGAATACAACATCGAAATCAAATCAACCGTGGAAGATGAGAAAGAAGGTTTCCAACCAGCGGTGGGTGAGTTCACGGATAAAGTCATCAAGGTCATCAATGACTCCGTGGGTGCACGTCGTGTGTACATCCAGTCCTTTGATTGGCGTGTGCTCGAGTATCTCCACAAAACGTATCCGGACTACAAGAGTGTCGCACTGATCGAAGAAGCCTTCGAGCCAGAGGCCGTTTTGAAGAAGTTGAGTTTCGCTCCGACGGTGTTTTCGCCGTACTTTAAGAATCTCAGCGCGGACCATGTGAAGTTTTTCCGCAAGCGCGGGATCATGGTGGTGCCGTGGACGGTGAATGAGGTGGAAGATATGAAGAACGTCTTGCGGCTAGGCGTCGATGGTATCATCACCGACTATCCCAACCGCATTCAGACGCTTAAATGAGCTAGCGCTCGTAGCAGTTGATGAACTCAGTTGCGAAAGCGATGCGATCTTGGAAATCATAAAGCCAGTAGGTCTGGCGGGCGGTCATTCCGCGGTAGATCGTTTCGTAAAAGAATTCCGTTTGGTATGCGCCACGCTGCGTGCGGATGCTAACAGTGCCGCGGCAAACGATATCGGTTTCAGTGGTGTTCCACACTTCGACTTGCGCCTGGTTGCCGAAATTCCAAATGCGCGGGCGAACGTAAACCGGGTCGCCTGGGGCATCAATCATCGCGTGAGCTGACGTCACAACAAACATAAGAGCGAGCAGCCATTTCATATGAACTCCTTATTTCTAGGTTATTGAATTTAGGCTACTCAAGGGGGCAGGCGATGTCTAACTAAAGAGGCCCAACAGAAACTGACCCAAATAATAGCCGACCAATAAAGACGAAAGACCCAAAAACATTAAGTTACGAAACTAAGATGGGTTCCGATACTCTTTGTAAGTTACAATAAACAGCTCGGATCCCGGCGTAGATTAGAATGAGAGAAGAGGGTTCATGACCAAGTACAAAATTCTTTTAGTGGATGACGAAGCTGAGATCCGCGAATGCTTGCAGACGATTGCACAGCACTCTGATCTCGAGTTCACCCATGCGCCAAACGGTGAAGAGGGACTCAAGCTCATCTTGGAGCAGGACTTTGATTGTGTCGTGAGCGATATCAAAATGCCGCGCATGACTGGACTTGAGATGCTGATGGCCGCGCGCGCCCGTGGTCGCGATGTACCGATGGTCTTCGTCTCGGCTTTTGCCAACGACGATCTTTGCCATGACGTCACAAACTACGGCGCGGTTAAGCTCCTGCATAAGCTCGATCTCATGAAGGCCCGGGAGTGCATCCAAGAAGCGATCGAGCTGGGGCATGAGCTCAAGGCCATCCACAAAAGCAAAGATGCGATCGGCGAAGATTTTATTCAGATCCTGAATCGAACGAGCGGTGTAAAATAGCGTCATGGACGCTCACACTCACAGTTATCAAGACTCACCTCATGTCTACGTGCTTTCGCCAAAAGACCTGCTGGCCACAAACGTGCGGTCCCCTTTTTTCTGTGCGGGTGTGCATCCGTGGCATGTCGCGCGGGGTGGATTCGAGCGTGTGCAGTGGTGGGCCCAGCAAAAAGGATGTGTGGCGATTGGTGAGACGGGCCTCGATCGTTTGCATCCAGCTTGGGAGCAGCAGCTTCGTTTGTTTCAGCAGCACTGGGACTTGGCAGAAACCTTGAGCAAACCCATGGTGCTGCACGTGGTGCGCTCATCCAGCGATATCATGCAGCTTTTAAAAGCGCGCAGACCGAAGACGCCTTGGCTCTGGCACGACTTTACGGGCCCGCCCGAAGCGCTCCCGCGTTTATTGAAGCTTCATCCTGAGTTGTATTTCTCCTGCGGATTGCGGTTACTCCAGCGACCAAACTTTGCCGGGATTTGGGCGATGATTCCCCAGGAGCGTCGTTTGTTAGAGACGGATGAAGCTGTGGTGACGATCCAAGACGTCTATAAGCGCGCTGGAGTCACGGAAACTGAACTTAAACCAAATTTCCAACGGTTATTTCCCCAAGTCATTGTCTAGGTTGGCATTTAACGCACGCCTTGGTACTAGAGGGCTTTACACCCTTTAGGAGGATACCTATGCGTTTTATCGCTGTTGCCGCTCTTTTGTTGGCCTTCAATGCTTTCGCTGTCGAATTCACCACCACAACTTTCCGTCACACTGATACTGGCATCGACGGGTTCTCACGTAACTACTACTCCTGCGACTTCGCTGAATCAGCTCTCGAGTCTCACCTCGAAAAGTTGGGCGCGAGCAACATCAGCGTGAACTGCTCAGGCGGCATCGAGCAAGGTTGGGGGATGTGGCCAGTTAATTTGACGGCACGTTTTGATATCCCAAGCGCAACTGCTGAAAGCCACACACGCTCTGAGAATACGCGTGTTTCTAGCCGTAGCTTCGGCAACAGCTCATGCAACTTCCACACAAAACTTTTAAACAAGCTTTTGCCGATGTTCTCGAACGTGAAAGTAAACGCCAAGCGCGCGACTTGCATGGATAACGATTCTCGCTGGTCTTACGACGTCACTGTATTTCAATAGCCTTTAAATTTTAAACGGAGTTCCCCATGCGTTTTATCGCTTTGTTTGCTTTGATCCTCACGTCTTCTGCTTTCGCGCAAGACTACGTGACGAAGAAAGTCTCTTTCACGATTCCTACCTTGAACCTCGGAACACAGACGTTTTACAACTGTGATTCAGTGGAGTCTTTGACAGCGGCTCACATCAAAACCTTGGGCGGCGAGAACGTTAAAGTCACTTGCACTGGTGGCATCGATACCTGGAATCCAAACTGGAGCACAGCTGCTTTCGTTTCAGCTAAGTTTGATGCTTTGATGCCTGCTGGAGACAACAC
>JAIXOY010000214.1 GCA_027486525.1 Pseudomonadota bacterium | reverse complement strand
CATCGATAACTTAGGTGAAGCGTACTTCCATCACGTGCTCTCTGACAGCATCGAGGCTTTGCCCTGGATTCTGAGTTTTCACATCGCCATCTTTTTTATGGGACTCTACATCGGTCACATTATGTTACGACCGTTTAAGCGCATTGGAGACTACTGCCAGAAGGTGATCGACGAGCCCAACGTCCCTTATAAAAATGAAGAATTCTCGGCGTACCGGTTGCTGACTCGCTTTTCGGAAATCTTCTTTGAGCACCTGCGAGAATGCCGCACGAAGAACAAGCTGGCGGCGCGGGACATTCCTCCGCAGTACACGGGCATCCACAAGCCCGTCTTCGATGGTCCCTTCATCTTTCATTTCAGCTTCTTTCTCATCATCGTCATGATCGTCTCCATCATCGCCATCATGGGATTTGCGACCGACATTCACGAAAATACCATGCAGATCGCGTTGCGCATGTTGAAGGCCGATCCGAAAATCGTTTCGACGTTCTTTCAAGATCAGTCCGTGCTGGTTGACGAGATGTGGTGGCTGACGGGGATCCTCGTGGTGGGCCTGCACATTCTGATGGGCTTCCATCTTTATGCTCAGGTATCGGGAGCGGCGTTTGGTATTTTTGCCACGATGCGCTCGTTCATGAAAGGCAACTTACAAAGTCGAGTCCATTTGGTCGGGTATTCATATCTGCGTGATTCGACGCGACTGATCAACAAGTATCTAGACTGGTTACAGAAAAACCTCCCACATTGAGTTGAATCGAATCGCCTCACCTATTAACATAGATAAAAGTTAACGCTGTCAAAAAAGGAAGCCCATGTCACACAAGTTACTTATTCTCGCCCTGATGCTCGTTCTCGGCGCATGCACCAACAAAGACCAGTTGAAGAAGATTCTTAAAGAGAATCCTGATGTCATGACAGAAGCGATCGAAGCGAACCCAGATAAGTTCATCGATGCGCTTAACAATGCAGTTAAGAAGAGCCAAGAAGTGATGGCGAAGCGCCGTGAAGATGAAGAATCGAAAGCTCTGGAAGATAGTTTCAACAAGCCGATGCAGGCGGAGATCCGCAGCGACGAAAGTTTCCGCGGCCCCAAAGATGCTCCTTTGACTTTGGTTGAGTACTCCGACTTCGAATGCCCATTCTGCTCACGCGGCTTCAACACTGTGATGGAGTTGATGAAGAAGTACGAAGGCAAGATCCGCTTCGTGTACAAGCACCTTCCGTTGTCCTTCCACCCACAAGCGATGATTGCTTCTCAGTACTACGAAGCGATCCGTTTGCAGGACGCGGAGAAAGCCTTCAAGTTCCACGATGCGATCTACTCAAATCAACGCAGCCTCCAGAACGGCGAGAAGTTCTTGCAAGCCGAAGCGAAGAAAGTGGGCGCGGACATGGCGAAGGTTGCCAAAGACATCAAGTCTGAAGCCGTCATGAAGCGCATCCAGCAGGACATCGAAGAAGCGGGCAAGTTCGGCTTCCAAGGTACACCTGGCTTCTTGCTGAATGGCGTTCCTGTGAAAGGCGCGTACCCAACTTCTCACTTCGACGACTTGATCTCGAAGTTGAAAGAGAAGGGCAAGGTCAGCCTCTAAGTTCGGCCAATAGATTTTATTTTGCTGAGGGGCCCCATTCTTGGGGCCCTTTTTTTTCGGCCTTGCCAGAATGTGTCCACTGGCCGACCCTAACTCTATGAACAAAAAAGAACTCATCGAAGCCACCCTCCTCCGTGCTGGCGGATCTAGTCTTGCGAAAAAAGACGCCGAAGCCCTGCTCAATACTCTGATCGACGTCATTAAAGAGAGTGTGGCCAGCGGAGACGAAGTCACGCTGAAAGACTTTGGGACTTTTACCCTGGTCCATCACCGCGAACGCCGGGGTTTTAACCCTGTAACCGGGGAAGAGATGATGATCAGCGGTCGTACTTTCCCTAAGTTCCGTCCAGGCAAAGGGTGGGTCTCCATGGTTGGAGAGGAACGCTCAGTCTCTTAGTGCCGATCGAACTGTCGGCCCGTTGACGCCTTTTGAAGTTTTTTCGGCCCAAATCGGCAAAGTTTTCCGATCAACCCCTGCCATTCTTGCCCCGATTCCCACAGAGCGGTATACTTTTGACATGAGGGACCTAGGACAGGTCCCGTATGATCCCCAGGAAGGGCACTATCTCCATGGCCGAAACTACCGAAGCATCTTCATCATCACAAAAGAATCCGCTCGTTGCGCTTCTTCTCGTCCTCAATATGTTGTCGATGGGAACGATCGCGTTTTTTCAATATCGGTTCATGCAGCTCGAAGCACAACGCCCTGATCTCACGATGTTGCTCAAAGAGAAAGATGCACCTTCGACAGATGCAGAAGCTGCTGGTGAGCAGAAGACAGGGGAAGTGGTGAAGAAAGAAAACCTTCTCCCACTCGAGATGTTCACGGTGAATCTTGCGCAAGGTGATGGCCCTCGTCGCTACGCTAGAATGGAAGCTGTGTTGAAGATGAGCGACGACGCGAAGGCCGCGGAATTCGAAGCGCGCAAGCCACAGATCCGCGACACCATCATTAGTATTCTCAACACGAAGAGACCGGAAGACCTCCTTAAAAAAGAGGGTAAGCAGTTTTTGAAGGAAGAACTCAAGGCTGCGATCAACGCATTCTTGGTTGATGGCAAAGTTGAGGACGTGTACTACATCGGTTTCCAGATTAACTAGAGATTCGTTCACGGCACAGGATGTGCAGTGAAGTTTAGTAGCAGCGAAGTGCAATCCCAGGAGGGGATCCCATGGCCCAAGTTCTTAGCCAAGACGAAGTCGACGCCTTGTTAAGTGCCGTCAACGAAGACGGGGAGCCCGAGAGCTCTGGAGCTGACGGTGCGTTTGGTGCCGAAGAAGAAACCCAAGAGAACATTCAGCCCTACGATCTCACCAACCAAGACCGGGTTATCCGCGGTCGCATGCCGATCCTCGAGATCATCTACGAGCGCTTCATTCGTCAGTTCCGCGTATCGCTCTCGAACTCACTCCGTAAGATTTCAACCATCTCTATGATTTCTACCGATCTCCTGAAGTTCGGCGAGTTCGTGAACACGCTCCCGATCCCGAGCTGCATGTGCATCATGCGCTTCAACGAGCTGCGTGGCCCCGCGCTGATCGTGTTCGAATCGAAACTTGCGTACGCCATCATCGACTCGTACTTCGGCGGCACCGATCGTCCGTTCACAAAAATCGAAGGCAAAGAATTCACCTCCATCGAGTTGTCGTTCATGCGCCGAGTGATGGACATGGCGATCAACGATCTGGAAGAGGCGTGGGCACCCGTTCACCGCATCGACGCTCAGTACTCACGGACCGAGATCAACCCGCAGTTCGTCGGTGTTGTTCCTCCGTCGGACGTCATCATCACAACGACCTTTGAAGTGGAGTTCGAGAGCGCTTCGGGAACCATCATGGTGGTGATTCCGTACTCTACGATTGAGCCGATTAAGCAAAAACTTTCTTCGAGCTTCCAGTCTGAAAACGACGTGGTTGATACTTTGTGGACTCGCTCATTGCAAGACCACGTTCAGAACGCCGAAGCCACCGCCATTGTGAAACTTGGCGAGACTGACATGACGATCGGTGATCTCGTCAGCCTCCAGATCGGTGACGTGATTCCTCTCTCGCAAGAAGTGAGCGGAGAGTTGGATCTCGAGATCGAAGGCGCTAATAAATTGAAATGCCTCATTGGAACATACAAAGGTAACCGCGCAGTGCAAGTCACTCGCCGGAACGTTTAACGGGAGAATGAAATGAGTGATTTAAGCCGCGAAGCCATTGGCCAACTCGCCGACCAGATCAAGGCCGGTGATGATGCCCTCAATAAGTTGAAGGTGCAGAACCTCGACTTCATTCTCGACATCCCGTTGAAAGTCAGCGTGGAACTCGGGCGTGCCAAAGTGATCATCAAGGACCTGCTGCAACTCGGGCAGGGTTCTGTGTTAGAGCTGGATAAGCTCGCCGGCGAGCCACTCGAAGTGCTTGTTAATGGCAAGCTCGTTGCAAGAGGTGAGGTTGTGGTGGTGAACGAGAAGTTCGGGATCCGTCTGACCGACATCAGTAGCCCGCTGGAACGTATTGAATCTTTGAAGTGATCGAGTTGGACTAAGGGGAAACCGTGAGAATCATGTTTG
>JAIXOY010000272.1 GCA_027486525.1 Pseudomonadota bacterium | reverse complement strand
AGCCGGACTGGCCCGGGTTATCGAGGTAGTTCATCTGGTTCTCAAGGACCACGCCACTCATGTTGACGAAAGAATCAAAATACGTCGAGAACGTCTCGCCGCCCAGTTCATCGGCGCCCCAGGCTCTTTCCATGCGGTAATTGATGGCCCCACCGAAAGGCGCCGTGGCGAGAGCTTGCCCACCATAGACGTTGCGCAAATCCTCCGTCGCCTCGAGGCGCTGATCGGCACTCATCTCCATGGGAATGGTGGCCTCGATCCAAGCGTTCTCAGGATCGAAGCGCAGGACGATGGGCAGGGCCTCGATCTTGATCCAGTCACCCATTTTTTCGAGGGGGGCCCATTGGCTTTTTTTGAGCGCGCCTTTCAGAATCGGCATGAGAGAAGATTTCTCGAGAGATTGCACCTGTTCGTTTCTTAGGCGAACACGCACTTCACCAAGGATGACGTCTCCGAGCTTGAAAGGCACCGGTGCTTCATACTCTTGCTGTGCGAACATCGTTGGTGCGGTCACCGGGGCCTGGGCCCAGGCGAAAAATGGTAAACACAATAGGAGAAAGAGGGAGGGCTTAATCAACCTTGAGGGTTCCCTTAAAATCTTTCGTCACTTTGGCCTGGGCCGGGATGCGGAAAACGCGACGTGATCCGGCGAGGACGTTTTCCCCCGCCAGGCCTTTCACGGCATCACCTTTGAGTTGGATTTTTTCTTTGCCGTCAGTGAGCGTGAGAACGGCGCCCGTGAGCAGCCTGTGTCGATTGCCCTTGTTCTCCACGACGACTTGCAATTGTTCGCCCGGGATCACGTCTACGACCTGGATGTTGGCCTCGGTATCGCCAGGGTTCACATAGAGAGCCGCGACGTACTTCAGGAGCATCTTGATGCCCGAGCCTTTTTTCTTTTTACCGTCAACCTGCAACGGCAGTTGCTCGGCGACCACGCGGAAGGCGAGTTCACCCTTCGGTTTTTCACCCAACCACTGGACGCGCACGGTGCGTTTTTCTTCCGGCGGAATGATCAATTGCGGTGGGAAGGCGGCCAAAACTTTTGTGACCGGAGTGTCTTCTGTGCCGTCTTCTTTTTGCCGCCGCTCGCGCAAAGAGATCTCCACGGCCATGGGCTCGTCCGTCGGATTATCCAGCAAGAACTGCGCCTGCTTTTGATTCGCATCCAGCTCAATCACATGGGACATCGGCGTGAGTGAAAAACCCGTGATGAGAAAATAAAAGGGAACGAGAAATAGTGATTTACGCGTCATCCGTGACACTCCTTTAAGACTCTCTTCATAGTAACAAAAAAGAGTGTTTTAAGGGTGGGTAACTGTCACTAAGCGCACACCATTTCGCTGAGAAATTTCCACGGTGGGTTTCGGAGCGCGGCCCACGAGATTGCTCCGGGTGATGAGAGTGCCACTGGCGGTGATTTCAACGCCGTAGAGGGATGGAACGCGGGCGCGGAGAAAGAGGCTACCAGATTGGCCTGCGAAGGCAGAGGACGAGACCAGGAGAGAGAGGAGCAAGAGCTTCATAGCACTCTTGTCGGTTATCTTGCCCGAGTGCTTGAGTCGGGAAACTAAAGGTCTGAAATCCTGTGGGATGTAATCAGTTTGCTGAAATGGAGAGGGTCACGATGTCGGTGTAATCGCCCTCAATCAACGAAGAGTGGGGGACGCCGGTGTAGCTGATTCGTAAGGCGCGATTGACCGTTCTTCGGCCTTGCTGGTTAGAATTATAGAGCTGCCCGCTCGTGAGGTTCACATTGGAATTGCGGTAGCGAAGCACGTAAGCAACTTTAGAACTTGTAAGACTTTGATGGACCAGAAAACCCTGGTTCAGAGAGCTGACATGAACTTTTACTCCATTGAGTGTGTTCCACCGTTCTACCGCGGTCCCAACTCGGGTGCGGTTCTGAGAAACGTTGAGTGGGAGCGTGGTTGCGATGGGAAGAGAATTCACGACGATGCTCACCACGGCCGGAACCGTGCCCTTCAGCGGCAATTGACCTGAGGTCGCACCCCACGCAGGCCATGCCAGAAGCATGAGTAAAATGAGTCGCATCGTAAAATGTCCAAAAAAAAGGGAGGCGCGAGGCCTCCCTTAGAGGAAAAGATCTTAGTTCGCAGCGATGGTGAAAGTCACAGTGTCTGTGTAGTCGCCTTCGATCAACAAGTCGTGGGCGATGCCAGTGTAGGAAATGTCAACGTTACGGTTGTTGTTGTTTGAGCCCGCACCAGCGTAGGTGAAGGTCTGGCCCGTGGCCAGGTTCACCGATCCACCGTTGTAGCGTAGAGAGTAGTTCACCACACTCGTCGCCACTGACTGGTGCACCAACTTACCGAGGTTCGCGGAGCTGATCGAAACTTTGTAACCTGTGTTCGAGTTCGATTTCTCATTGATCACGGCCACCTGTGTATTGGTTTGCGTCGTATTCAACGGAAGTGTAGAAGCGATCGTCGCAGGCGTGACAGTAATGTCTAGCAAGCGCGGGACTGTGCCCTTGAGAAGCAACGTACCTGTCGTCGCTGCGAAGGCGCTCGTCATCGTCATCGTTGCAAGAGCGAGAATAAAGAATTTTTTCATAAGGACCTCGTTTGTTGGTAATCAACCCAGTCGAATTACCGGTTATCATTCAAGTATTGTGCCGGCCTTAAGAGTCTCAACGCCAGCGCAAGGCAATGTTTTCCCGTGCCGACGGTGTCAAACGTTTAGACAGTGGTGATGTTTTGGGCGGTTAGAGACAAGACGGCCCCAATACCTCATTAACTTACTACGAGACGGTGAGGTTGAACTTCCGCTGGATGCGTTCTTTTTCTTCTTCTGAAAAAGTATTCCCGTCGAGCGAGAGGTGTTTTAGCTGCGGAAGTTTTGCGAGAACTTCCGGGAAAACTTTGAGCGCATTGCTGTCGAGGTTAATCCACTTGAGGCGTTGGAGTTCCTTGAACGTCTCCGGCAACGCTTGCAACAAGTTGCCCGGCAAATGCAATTCTTCGATGGTGGAGAGTTCGCCGAATTCTTCCGGCAACGATTTTAACCCCGCATCCTTCAACGTGAGAAAGCGCAGCGGGGCTTTGCTCCCACCGATCGCTAAGCGCAATGGATGCAGTGGCGTCTCGGCGGTTTTAAGATTGGTGAGTTTCGGCAAGTGAAAGAGCGGCGCGAGACTTCCCTTAAACGCCGGAGCACGCAACTGCAAAAGGGCCAATTCACTCCAGCCCCGGATGTCATCCGGCAACGCCGTCAGCGCTGGGGCGTCGAGGTAGAGTTCGCGCAGTCGAGGAAAATGGAAGAGCTCTTCAGCAAGACTGGCTTCTTTGATGGTGATCTTCAGTGCCGTGACGCTCTCACGTTCTTCGAGAGCGCTCTTAAGATTTTTAAACATCATCAAATGCCTCCTTGCCTAGGCCCATGTAACACAGCAACGTTTGCATCGTGCCTTGTGAAATTTCACACGGTGACGCACGCCGAACTTTTTCTTTCGCGTGAAAGGCGACGCCGAGGCCAGCGGTGGTGAGCATGGGGAGATCGTTCGAGCCATCACCCACGGCGACCACTTGGTCGAGAGTCAAACCTAAGCGCTGCGCGATCTCTCCCATCAAACGAGCTTTGGCGTTGCCATCAATCACAGCACCCGTCACGGT
>JAIXOY010000193.1 GCA_027486525.1 Pseudomonadota bacterium | reverse complement strand
TAGCTTAGCTCCGAAGAGGTGAGCCAGGCATTGAGCCGCGTGCTTGGATTAAGACTATCCACCGCCATGCCTGGCATGACCACGAGGGGTGAAGGGGTTGTGAGAGTAGTGAAGTTGTCCACGATCTGTTCGCAGCTCATGTTAAGGCCAGCGGGGGACGGGTCGTGGGTCAGAAGATTCACGATTCCTACCTCGAGCTGCGGGCTTCCAAAGTTATCACTCACGAACGACAACCGGGCCGAAAGCTGGCCAGTTTGCCAGTAGCGGCGGGGGTGCTCGACCAAAAGATGGGGCACACCTGGTGTGAACTGGTAACTGAGCTGCACCGTTTCGGAAGCCATGGCGGCCTCACTGTCTTCGCCTTTGAAGCTTAGGCAAAAATCACCGGCCGTTGAGCCGAGCAAGAAGCTTCCGCTGTAAAGCGATCCCGCATCCGGGTCACAGCACGAGCCCTCTTGAATGCAGTAGCGAATTTCAGCTGCACCGGAGCAGCTCAGGCTCACCGATCGCGGCGAACTGAAACTCCCGCCGCCGAGACTCGCCGTACAGTTTAACTGCTCCTGTGGAACGGTCCTAGGGGCCCCGGTGCTTCTCGTAGGTACCGGCGAGGCCGCCGTGGGTACGTCGGCACCGTTGACCGGAAAACCTTGGTTCGTGAAAGTTCGAACCTCATCGGTTCGTCCATCAGCGGAACGACTTTTTACCGGCGCCACTTTTTCCGGTGCGATGAGAGCCGCATGCCTCCCAGGTGGATCCATCGGTTGGTAGCCGCTAGAAGTAGGGTCCGCGCTACCCATCGGCTCCTGCGCGACAAAATCGTGCACCTCTTCGAGCGCCGCTCTCCGTTCTGCATGCGTGATCAAAAATCCCGTCTTCTCCCGGACGCTCGCCGGTGCACGAGTGCTGCGTGAAGCGACCTTCGCTCTTGATGGACCGGTGTCACCGGTCTCACCGTTAGCATTGAGTTCCGGCGACTGGGCGTTCCACTCCGTGAATAACAGAGCGAGTAAGAGAACAGCGCAGGCACTTCTGAAATGCAGTTTCGGCATACTCGTCTTGTCGGACATGTGACGCGAGATATTAGTCGAGTTAGCGTTCCAATGGAAAAAACTTTGTGAGTCCCTATGCCCTCAATTTATTTGTGCTCCTTCGATCATCCCGGTCTGTTTCATGGCTTAATTTCTCGGTAGGGGCCTAAACATGCGCACACTTCTATTGTTCCTCTCCCTGATGATGTCTGCGGCCTTCGGCGCGGATTCGCTGAACTATTCAGGTCGCCTGGTGAACAGCGATGGGTCGCCTGTCACGGGCCCGGTGAACCTGGTCTTCGATCTCGTGTACTCCAACGCACCGGCGGTGGTACGTTGTTCGAAGAGTGCCCCTGGAGTGGTGCTGAATAATGGCGTGTTCCACCGCAAGCTCGACTTCAGTGCTGGCGAGTGTGGCGGAACACCTCTCTTAACCATCATTGAGGCAACACCGCTCAACGAATCCATCGCCATTAAAGTTACCGACTCGACGAACTCGCGGAACTACGCCGCGCAGGCCGTGAATGCCATGCCCTACGCTTTAATCGCGCAGATGGCACGCACGCTTACACGGATGGGTGCGACCACCGGGCAAGTGCTCGCGTGGGACGGTACGCAGTGGGCACCGTCAACGGTCGCGAGTGGTGGTGGTTCAGGTTCGGTCACGAGCATTGCCACGGGCACGGGGCTCACGGGCGGACCGATTACGACGACAGGAACCATTAGTATTGCTGCAGGTGGAATCACGACAACGCAAATCGCGGACACGACCATCACGAACGTTGACATCAACGCCACCGCAGGGATTGCGCGAACAAAACTGGCCAGTGGAACGGCGTCGCACGTGCTGGTGAATGACGGCAGCGGTGTGATGAGTAGCGTGGCGCAGTTACCTCTTGGACAGGGTGGTACAGGAGCAAGCACAGCGGCGGCAGCCAGAACGAATCTCGGCCTTGGTGACGCCGCCCAGGCGACACTCGGCATGGCAGCCGGTAATGCCATGCGACCCAACGATGTCTCTGTCTGTGGGAGTGGAGAACATCTTAAAATGAACGTTGGCCCGACGTATTTCTGGACCTGCGAAACCATCTCCGTGATTGACTCAACTAAAGTGCCAATTGATGGCAGCGTCGCAATGACGGGCAACTTGCAGCTCGGCACGAACAAGATTACGGGCCTTGGTGCGCCGACGGTCGCGACGGATGCCGCGACAAAAGGCTACATCGACACGGCGATCTCCGGCGTCGCCTCTTCACAATGGGCGAACGTTGCAGCTGGCGTAATTAGTTTTACGGGCGATGCGCAGTTGGACGGGAAGTTGCGGCTGAAGTCAAACACAGCGAATTACGTCGAACTCAGTGCTCCCGCGGGACTTGCGGCGACCCGAAGTTTTATCCTACCTGGCACTCTCGGTGCCAGTGGGGAAGTGCTGACGACTGATGGTGCAGGTAATCTAAGCTGGAGTGCCGCGAGTTCTGGAAGCAAATGGACGGAGACAAGTGGCAACGTGTATCGCACGAGCGGAAACGTGGGGATCGGGACGGCGAGTCCGACGGAAAAGCTAGAAGTGGACGGAACCGTTTTCGCAACCGGCGGCTTCAAGTCAGTCGTCGGTGGAGTGACCTCGGTGATGAGTGCGGATGCGCAAGGCAGTTACGTGGAAGCTCAGGGTACTAACAATTTTAAAATTCATACGAATTCTGCCGAACAAATGCGGATCACGAGCGCCGGCAACGTCGGGATCGGAACCACGGCACCCGGCGCCAAGCTCGACGTTAAGGGCGAGCTGCGTTTGTCGGGAGCAACCAGCGGGTACGTTGGGTTTGCACCAGCAGCCGTTGCAGGCTCGACGACCTACACGCTTCCGAATACCGATGGGTCGTCAGGCCAGGTGCTCGCGACGAATGGCGCAGGAGCGTTGAGTTGGTCAACGAGTGGGGGAGCGGCGAGTGTGGGTGGCGATCTGACGGGCACAGTTTCGAATGCACAGATCGCAGCGGGGGCCGTGAGCTATGCAAAGACGAACTTCGCCGACGGGGATATCCCCGCAGCAAAGATCAACGGACTGGCAACGGCTCTGACAGGCAAAGAGGCCAGCATCACGGCCGGCACGACGGCGCAGTACTGGCGCGGTGATAAGTCGTGGCAGACGCTGGACACAGCGGTCGTTCCGGAATCGAGCAATTTGTATTTCTTAGACTCACGTGTGCGTGCGGCCCTCATGAGCGGGTACGCGATTGGCAGTGCGCTGCCGATTTCGGCAACTGATACCCTTATCGAGGCATTGGCAAAACTCGAAGGTTCGCTGGCGGCGATTCAAACCAACGGCCAATGGACAGAGGGAAGCGGCAACGTTTATCGCACGAGTGGCAACGTGGGGGTTGGGACGGCAACTCCCACGGAAGCACTTGAGGTGGTGGGGAATGCCAACGTCACAGGATCGGTGCGCTTAAAATCAACGACGACGAACTACGTGGAGCTGAGCGCGCCGGCAGGACTAGCGGCGACTCGAAGTTTTATCCTACCAGGCACACTTGGTGCCAGCGGTGAAGTGCTGACGACCAACGGCTCAGGGGTTTTAAGCTGGGCGGCGGCCCCGTCGGCGGGAAGCACTGCGGTTGGTGGAGACTTAAGCGGAACAGTGAGTAACGCACAGATCGTGGCGGGAAGCGTGGGGACAACGGAGCTGGCCGACAACTCAATCACAAATGTAAAAGTCGCAGCAGCGGCGAGCATTGATCGCACCAAACTCGCAACAGGAACCGCCGATCACATTGTGATCAACAACGCCTCGGGAGTCATGACGAGTGTGGCGGCATTGCCTGTAAGCATGGGGGGCACGGGATTGGGGGCATTGACTGCCAATCGCTTGTACGTCGCGAACGCCACGGGGACGGGGTTGCAAGAAATGGTGTGCCTGCCGTTTGCGTACTTGGCCTTCGATGTGAGCGGCAATCCGATGTGCTCGAGCTTGCCGATCGCGGCCAGTGGTGTGACGGGGATGGTCAGCGCCACGGCGCAGACAGTATCAGGGCTTAAAACATTTGAGAATGGCATCAAGGTCGGTTCCATTTCTACGGCGTGCAATGGCAGCACGGAAGGAGCGATTCGCTACAACTCCACCAGTAAGAAAATGGAGTTTTGTAACGGGACGACGTGGGGCTCGATATCTGCTGGCACGGTGGCGTCAATCTCAATTGGGGCACCGTCAGCGAGCATCGTCTCCACGGGCACGGTGAATTATGTGATCACCTATGGCGCACAGACGGACACGGTTAGTTTAACAACTGGTATGGTGAGTTTATCTGGCACGGACACTGCGGGCTGTACGGTAGGAGTGAGTGGTTCAGGGTTAACAAGAACTGTGAGTGTGAGTAACTGTTCCGGTACGGGCCCGGTGGCAATTTCAATTGCGGCAGGTTCAGCGACTTCAACGACCAGTGATCCCTCGGCGGCGGCCGGGCCATCGGCGACGTTTTTAGCTGATAACAGTGGACCGAACGCTCCAACGAGCGTGGCGCTTGGTAGCGTGCCAG
>JAIXOY010000153.1 GCA_027486525.1 Pseudomonadota bacterium | reverse complement strand
TTGATTGGCACGCGCACAAACTTAGCGCGATTCCACAAATAGAGAGCGTCGGGGTGAATGGCGAGAAGATGCTTTTGTTGGGCGTGATAAGCTAAACGAGCGTTCGCGGGAGTCGAGATGGCCGCCCCCGTTAAGCGATGAACCAAATACTGCTGGTCAAGCAAGAGGACGTCACCAATCTCTTCGAGGTTTTTTGCGCCATAGAAGATGCGTGATTTACGCAGGCTTTGATTGGTCCCCCGTCGTAGCTCGAGGCTATCCCAAGGCAGCGAACTCTGGAACCATGTGCTCTCCCATACTGCGGGGAGCAGTGTGGCCGGGCACGCATTCACCAGACAGAAGTGTGCGTAGCGCGCCAGCCAGGAGCGGGCGTTGAAATCAAGCTCGAGCGTGTTGGTCTTTGTAAAAAGCTCTGTCTCCACAGCACAGAGTGCGCGGTCTTGGCGGCAAGGAGCTGCGTCTGTGAGGAGTTTCTCACGCAGACTCGACTGGCGATCGAACACGTTTTTTACCGAGGTCGCGATGCCGAAGGAAGTGCTGGCCCAGCGCGAATCTAACTGATCACGGGGGTCGTAAGATACCAAGTAAGCATTGAGACGCTGTAGGAAAGTCCCCAGAGTGAGATCGGCTCGCGCCTCACTTAACAAGCGCTCAGTGAGACCGCCGTTCCATAAGGAGTAGAGCGTTGAATCGAGTACGCTCAATTCTCCCACCACCTGCTCGCCACTCACGTAAGCTGCACGTAAGCGGGCATCTCGAGTCGGCGTGCTGTGATCCTCCCAGCCCTGAGTTCCCGGTGCGCAGTTGTTCTGAGCGCAGAAGCTTAGTCCTTCGCGCACGACGGTCATGCGCGCTCTCGCGAGCTCCGCGAGCGAGTCGATCATCGAGAGAACGGCCGCACGCGGATTGAACGTCATCCCTAGACGTTGGTAAATGCACATGGAGAAGTTCTCCGTGCCTTCGCAGAGTTGTTCTTGGTACTGCTCGCGTGAGTAGAGCGGCATCGCGCTCTTCGCCCGCAGCACCCACGTGCCTTGGATTTTCTCGACCCAGCGGAACTGCAATAGGCCGCCTTGGTCTTCGGTCACCGCCGTACCATCTGTCATGGCGCGGCCATAGAGCTCGCGCACTTGGCGCGGGACCGTTGAACTTAAAAGTTGAATCGGAATAGTTTTTCCATCGTTAATCAAGCGGGCCACGAGTTCTGTGTGCCCGCCGAGTAAGTTGATGACCCCAGGACGAATACTCTTGCTGCTGATCTCGAGTGGATAAGCATCAATCCAAAGAGTGCGCGTGTAAACACTGTTGAGGAGCCAATTCAGCGCACGTAGGAAACGTTCATCTTTATTCCAGTCAGCGTGAGTCGAAAGTTGCGCCCACTCGGCTTTCCCACTTTCTTGCGTGAAGACCACGCCGGTACCGGCGAGGGTGGCCCCCATGGGAAGACCATTGTTGCGCGCAAAAATCCAGCGAAGGGCGTAGGCCACATCCGCGCAGTCGGTGGCGAGTTTGTTGCGTGTAAAAAAATCCTTATCAAGGTTCTGCTCGACCCACTGACTGTATTTTTCTTCCCACTGCAAATCCCAGGCTTGCGTCACTTTCCACAGTGCCACGGCACCTGCTTCACGGGTGGTGATGCTGAAAGGCTTATCTAGCTGAGTGCGGCCTTGCTGAAGATTTTCGATGAGCAGGAGTGCTTGGGTTTTTAGCGGGAAGGAGCGACGAAGCACTTGTTCCTGGAGTTGGCCCGGTCGCACGAGGTAGTCCTCCACGACCCATGTGCCTTCTTGCTCAGAGAGTTCGATGAAGTGGCGGCCTTCGTCGGCATCAAATATTGTCGTGGTGGTGGCAAAAACAGAAAATGACAGGGAAAAGGAGAGGAGGAGCGTGAAGAATTTCACTAGAAACCGTTCCCGTTGAATGTTGTTCAGCCGGGTATTTATATCGCGATGCCAGGAGGTTTACAAAAAAAAAGGGCCACCGAAGTGGCCCTAAGTTGTTACTTAACTTTCCAGTAGTATTCGGTCACGAGGCGTTTCTCGAAAGCAAATGGGATGTCGTCAGCGAGTGGCTTAGCGACCATCTTGATTTTCTCTTTCTCGCCTGACTTCTCAACGAGAAGGCATGCTGGAGATGCGCTGATACGTGGGCGTGTCTTCGCTTGGAGGAAGTTTCCAGACTTGGCACCTTTATCAGAGATCTCGATCACGTCGTTCGGCTGAACTTCGTAGCTCGCGATGTTTACTTTCTTGCCGTTCACAGAGATGTGACCGTGAGAAACGAGCTGACGAGCGCCGATGGCAGACGGTGCCCAGTTAGCGCGGAAAACAACGTTGTCGAGGCGAGACTCGAGAGCGACGATCAACACGTCAACCCAAGCTTGACCTTTAACACGCTTAGCTTTCTTCACTGCGTTCACAAGCTGACGCTCGCGAAGGCCGTAGTTGAATACAACTTTTTGTTTCTCCATCAAACGGACGGTGAAGTCAGAGAGCTTCTTGCGTGCCATACCGTGCTGACCTGGGCCGTAAGGACGACGCTCGAGTGCGCCGGCTTTGCCCAAACCTGGAAGTTCAACACCGAGACGGCGTTGGATTTTGAACCGTGAACGGCCCATCGTTGCTTTTGCCATGAGATTTCTCCTCTGTTGGCGACTCTGAAAAATAAATGCGAAGGAGACAGAATTCTCGAATGAGAATTGAATGGTCCGTCGAATTTAAGCTTAGAGCTTATTAGTGATAGGAAACGTTTATTGAATCGCTTTACGGGAGCCTATCTCCTCACACGGAAAGCCAGGTAGTTATAAGTCGGCCGGACGCTGCTTGTCTATGGTGGTTTTCTTTTGGAGGCGCTGCATTAGTGTGGCCATCTCAACCGCGGCCATGGCCGCGTCCCAACCTTTATTGCCGGCTTTGGTTCCAGCGCGCTCAATCGCCTGCTCAATGGTCTCAGTGGTCACAACACCGAAGATAACGGGAATTCCCGTCTTCATACCTGCAGCGGCGATGCCTTTAGCGGCTTCGTTACAGACGTAATCGTAGTGAGTCGTCGCGCCGCGAATAACCGCACCGAGGCAAACAACCGCATCAAAATCGCCTGACTCAGCCAGGGTCAAAGCGGTCAGTGGAAGTTCAAAAGCGCCCGGAACCCAAACTTCAGTGATGTCTGTAGTCTTGGCGCCATGACGTTGAAGGCAGCCGACTGCGCCTTCTAAAAGTTTTGACGTGATGAAGTCATTGAAGCGAGCGGTGACGATGGCGACCTTGAGGCCTTGAGCGTTCAGAGTGCCTTCAATCTTTTGTGTCATAGGATTCTCACTGGTCCAGAAGACCCGAGCCGAGCCAATGGCCAAGCTTAGTTTTCTTCGTCATTAAGTAGTTCGTATTGAGAGCGTGTGGAGTCATCTCGTGAGCTTCGCGCGCGAGAGTGTCAGCACCGAGATCTTTCAAAGCCGCGAGCTTCGCTGGATTGTTCGTCATCAAACGCGCGCCGGTCATGTCGAAGTGGCGCAGAATCTGAGAGGCCATGGTGTAGTCGCGTGAGTCGGCAGCAAAGCCCAGCTTGAGGTTGGCCTCTACTGTGTCGAGACCTTGGTCTTGCAACTGATACGCACGCACTTTATTCATGAGACCAATGCCGCGACCTTCTTGGCGAAGATAGATCACGATGCCAGAGCCTTCTTCTTCAATGCGAGCGAGCGCTCTATCTAGCTGTTCTCCGCAATCACAGCGTTGGCTGCCGAGGACATCACCGGTGAAGCACTCAGAGTGCACACGCAAAAGAGCGGTGTTGTTTTTGAGCAGTTTCGGATCGCCTTTCACAATGGCCATGGCCTCTTGCTTAAGGGTCTCCGACTTAAAAACATGAAGTGCAAACGTACCGAGCTTTGAGGGCATCGCAACGGATTCAAATTCGCTGATGAGGTTTTCGTGGTGCTTGCGCCAGCGAATGAGATCAGCAATGCTGATGAGTTTCAGACCGTGAGTCTCGGCGATGACTTCAAGGTCATCACGGCGAGACATGCTCCCATCGACATTCATGATTTCGCAGATCACACCCACTGGGGCGAATCCTGCGATGCGCGCTAAATCCACGGAGGCTTCCGTGTGGCCGTTGCGCACGAGCACGCCACCGTCACGAGCGATCAAAGGGAAGATGTGCCCTGGGCGTGTGAAGTCCGTCGGCCGGGCGCTCCCATCAGTCATGAGTTTCAAGGTATGGGCGCGATCACTCGCTGAAATCCCAGTGGAGACATGATTGGCGGCATCGATGGTCACAGTGAAAGCAGTGCCAAGCGGAGCTGAGAGAGAAGCTGTTTGTAGAGGAAGATCGAGTTTTTTGGCGATGCTGGTGGTGATCGGTGCGCAGATCATGCCGCGCCCGTGGGTCGCCATGAAATTCACTGCTTCTGGTGTGATCATCTCGGCGGCCATGACGAAGTCGCCTTCGTTCTCGCGGTCTTCATCATCGACCACGATAATCATCTTACCTAGCTTGAGGTCTTTGATGGCGTCTTCGATGGTGTCTAGCGGCCGCATGTTCACCCTTAACGGGCGAAATTTTTCGCCCAATCTTCAGCGCGAGCGTTCCCGCGTTGCAGGAAGTTCTCGATATACTTGGCGACCATATCTACCTCAACATTAACGGAGTCACCAATTTTTTTACTGCCCAGAGTCGTCATCTCAAGGGTGTGAGGGATAATGGCGAGGGTTAAATCGGTTTCTGACAGGCGTGCGATGGTCAAACTGATGCCATCAATAGCGATCGAGCCTTCAGAAATCATGTATTTGCGAAGGTCGGTGGGGAAGGAAACGCGGAATTCCCAGGTTTTTCCCATATCTTTGATGTCGATGATTTGTCCCACTCCGTTTACGTGACCTTGGACCATATGGCCCCCCAAACGGTCATGCGCCCGCAACGAGAGCTCTAAATTAACTTTATCGCCTTCTTGTAGTTTGCCGAGACTGGTCTTCTCCAAAGTCATGGGAATGGCCTGGCAGCGAAAGCATCCGTCAGCGATTTGCGTTGCCGTGAGGCACACGCCATTCGTGGCGATCGAGTCATCAACTTTGATATCAGTGATCAGCGCCGTGCGAATGACAAATTCGCGGCCCTCGCGATTGTTGGTGATGGATTGGATAATGCCTGTGTCTTGAATGAGTCCGGTAAACATGGACAGCAGCGTAAGCAAATTCAACAGCTTTGTCGAATCTACCGCCGCTGCGATTAAACGGCGCACCATAGTACTAATTCATTTTTGCCGTGATTTTTAAATCCGCGCCCATGGTCTGAACTTCTAATCGATCAAGTAATAGCAAATCTTGCAGGGCCGTCGAAGTGTGAGCAAAAAGCGCGCGACCTTCGCCCATGATTTTGGGAGCAAGATAGAGCGTCAGCCGATCGACTTGTTTATGTTGCAAGAAGAGCGAGTGAAGAGCAGCGCCACCTTCAAGCCACAGGCTGTAAATACCGTGTTCCGCGAGCTTGTTGTAAAACTCGTCGAAAGGAAATGGAGCCAACGTCGACAGACGCACCACTTGCTGAGGGGGAAGGGAGTCGATTTTTATGTCAGGCCCGGTGACCACCAGAGTGCGATGGCGAAAATCATCTTTGAAAACTTGCGCACCCGCCGGGAGTTTTCCCGACCCGGTGAGTACCACGCGAAAGGGCATGCGCTCCGGTGTAAAACCGGGCAAGCGTATTGTGAGCGCAGGATCATCTTTACGTAATGTTTCGGCACCAATCACCACAGCATCATATTGCAAGCGTCCGCGATGACCATCTTCCCGCGCCTCAGGTCCCGTGATCCACTTGGACTCGCCGGACGGAAGTGCGGTTTTTCCATCAAGCGTCGCCGCTGATTTAAGATGCACCAGCGGTCGTCCCGTGCGCATGCGATGAAAGAAAATTTCGTTAAGGGCTTCGCCTTCCTGCTCGAGCACGCCGGTCGTCACCTGGACACCGGCTGCTTTAAGTTGCTCTGCGCCTTGGCCTGCGACGGACGGATTGGGATCGAGGTTACAAATCACCACATGCGCGATTCTTTTCTCAATTACAAGCGGCGCGCAAGGTGGCGTGAGTTTCTTCGTGTGGCAGCACGGCTCGAGATTTGTGTAGAGCGTGGCGCCTGTCACATCTTCCGTTGCGTTCTTGAATGCGTTGGGTTCTGCGTGAGCACCACCGTGACGCTCATGAAAACCTTCACCGATGATTTGACCGTTCTTAACGATCACCACTCCGACGAGTGGGTTGGGAGACACACGCCCTGTGCCCTGGCGCGCGAGTTCAAAACAGCGGCGCATGAAATGTTCATGCATAGGTCAGGTCCAGATAGATCGGCACTTCGCGAGCGTCGTTAAAGGCACTTAAATACAGCGAGATATCATAG
Organism: Pseudomonadota bacterium; assembly: GCA_027486525.1. Classification (GTDB taxonomy): domain Bacteria; phylum Bdellovibrionota; class Bacteriovoracia; order Bacteriovoracales; family Bacteriovoracaceae; genus UBA6144. Next base: position 517 of record JAIXOY010000153.1, on the reverse strand, counting down.
TCAGGCGCGACGCCCAGCCATTCTTTAATTTGGCTCTCCGAAACTTTGAGGCACATCCAGCGGAACACACAGGCCTGGCGTAAACTGCGGGCGGTGATGTCGATCTTGAGGGTTTTACGGATTTCTTCGAAGAATAACTCCGTCCCACGGGGGGAGAGAGAGCCGGACAGTATGCGATGAGGGTTGGCATTAAAAAGGGCGAACGTCACATCACCAGGCCCTGGCCAAATGCTCTCAAGTTCAGTCTTGTAGTCTTTCCAGAGGAGTTTGAAACCTGCACTCAGCGGAATGGTGTAGGGCTCGCGTTTCAGAGGGCGCACCAGCACCCGCATACCGTTTTTTTCAGGAAGAAGATCGGAGAGTTCAAGTCGCGCGAGATCCGATACTTTCACGCCTGATTCGTAGACAAGTGCGACGATGATGAGGTTACGAAACGCTATCAGTCGCTCAAGACATTCGTTTTTGTCTGTCAACTGGAGCAAGTGATCTTTGAGGTTTACGAGATCTTTGAACGGTA
>JAIXOY010000257.1 GCA_027486525.1 Pseudomonadota bacterium | reverse complement strand
CGTGCTCAAGAGCTCGGTGCGAAAATCATGCTGATCTATCGTGACTCGAAGGCAAAGAATCTTGATATTCCTGTGGAGGCACTGGATCTTGTGGCGATGGGCTTGATGCCCCGTTTGGATCAGAAGAAGCAACAGCTGGATGCTTTGACTCTCGCGTTCCCAGAACAGCAGTTCAACCAGTCCGTGAAACAGAAACTTGCGATCCTCGATTCTCTCACTGTTGACGTGAACGAAATTCAGCAGACGGGCTCCGGTAAAGGTATCGTGCGAGCCTACAAGCTCCTCATCAATGCATATGAAGGCTTCGCCAAAGAATTGCGTGATTTCACTCCAGAAGGCAAACCGCCAGAGTACGTAGAAAGCTTCCGAAAAGCGATGGCCGGTGTGTGGACACCCATCTTACAGACGGCCCAGCGTCGTCGGACTGAGGTCTCTCAGCTCATTCACAAGAATACGATCCTCTCCGTCGATAACGGCGAATTGCTCGCCCCTCAAGGCACTGACCTTGCTCCACGTTATCGTTCTGTTGGCTCGATGGTGCTGATGGATCGTGGAGGTTTACAATGAGATACCTACCTCTTCTGATCCTTTTGGGTGCATGCGCCGGTGGCGAGTCAAAGAAGCCCACCGAAAATACGATAGATCCTGCCGCCGGTGTGGTGGTGAAGAATCAAGAGTTCAATCGCCAGAAGCCCTTGGTCTATTCTCCACAGCAAGACTACTACCCGAGTCCCAAAGACGGTGCCCAGACGGCATTACAAAACGAATCGGCGGCTCGCGACCTCAATCGCATCCAACAACTTACCGGTGGCAAAGACCCGTTGGTTGTGATGATGAGCAGCTGCTACGCTAAGAACTTTGAACAAGCGTTCAAGGTTGCCGAAAGTGTCTATGACTCTCACCAGAATCTTCCGACCTATTGGAATCAAGTGGCCACGTGCCATTTGCTCCAAGGTAACGAACGTAAAGCCCTGCTGTTCTATAACAAAGCGTTAGAAGTCACCCCTCAGTATGTTCCTGCACTCAACAACATCGGTGTGATGTACGAGAAAAACGGCCAGGATCAAAAAGCCTTAGTTGCACTTCAGCGGGCACTCAAGAATGGTAAGTTCACAAAAACACCACGTTTCAATCTGGGCCACCTCTTCTTGAGTTATAACTTGGCCGATGAGGCGCTTCCGCTTTTCCGTGGTCTGGCCGACGAAGCACCGGCGGACGTGGATGTTCGTGCAGGTCTCGCCAATAGTTTGGCGCAGCTCGGACGTTGGCAGGACGCGTGGGATGAGTTCAATCGGATCCCTGAAAAGAATCGCAGTCGCTCGGATGTTGGCTTGACGATGGCGCTCACAGCGCACCGTCTCGGTAAGTCGGCGCTCGCGCAAGATATTTTTCAAGCGACAGATGTCAGCGATGGTGATCAATCTTATGCGGCCAGCATTCGCCGCCTCCTTGGGGAATAGCATGAAATTTATACTAATTGTCCTCAGCGTTTTTTTAGGAACAAGCCATGCGCAAGTGAAGCGCAAGGTGATCTACGAGTATAAGAAGTTTGAAAAATTTGATTTCGAAGAAATTGGTGTGGAAGGTGAAGCTGGTGCACCCGGTGATCTTTCTGTGAATCCGGCTCCTCGTAAAGACTACGCAAACCGTCTTCCTGAAAGAAAGGATTTCCTGCCAGAAATTCGTAAATCAGCAAGCGGCATTCGCTAAGCAAAAGGACTGATCGTGGATATTCAAAAACAACCGAACCAGCTTTTGTATCGGATCAAATCCCGAAACGCAAAAAGCAAAGTCGACGGGGATGTCATTGGCTCAGGCCGGGTCCTTCTCGGCCGTGCCGAATCGTGTGATGTCATCATTGATGGCGACGCCGTTTCAGCAGTCCACGCCGTCCTTGAGATCAGCGGTGGTAAGGTTCGCCTCTACGACATGAATTCAACCAACGGAACTTGGGTTGGTGGAAAAAGAGTCATCGTCTCTGACCTCGGCCCTGGTGACGCGTTTTCACTCGGTGACGTGGAGCTCTCTCTCGTGGCCTATCGTCCCGAAGAAGCCCTTCCACCGGTTTTGGACTCTCTCGAACCTGCTCACGGTGAGGCGTCTACAAAAAATCTTCCAGTTCTACCAAGCGCGGATGACACATCAAAGCGTCTGCCGGTCGCACCGAAGGTTGCGAGTTCTGCAATCCCCTACATTGTTTATCCACTGACAATGGATCCAAAGGCAGAGCAGAGCGAATACATCTTCGAAGAGCAAGCTGAGCTGTACCCCATTTTTAGCTATGATCCCGCCCGGCAGGCGGTTGAAGTTATTATACTCTTCCAGGACCGCGTTTACGCCGTCGATTACATTCCTGATAGAGATGGGACATACCAATTGGCCGGCTTCAAACCAGCAGGGCAGGACCTAGAGTTTCCTTACCTTGGAAAAACTGAAAAAGTTCCCTTCGTCGAATTGCGTGGTGGAAACATCTCAGTGCACAAGTTGCCCGGCTATGAAGTCCTGCACCTAAGCGAACAACAATCAAAAGCGGTGAACCAGGGCATTGGTGTTATCGAATTACGCCCACAAGACATTTTGAGAATGCATAAGGGTGATCTGCAGATTTACGTTCGCCAAGTAGACGCTCCACCGCACGTTGCGGCAGCTCCGCTGATGCGTCGGGATCCAGATTTCCGTCGTTGGTTGGTACTCTTCTTATTCATGAGCACTATCATGACGGCCGGGATGCTCGTGGCTCCGCGAGATGAAGTAGCGAAAGAGGAAGAACGCAAGGAGCTTGCACCGGAACGTGTCGCAAGCATTCTCTTGCGCCAAAAACTTGTCGTTTCAAAAGAGAAGGCAGTTGCGAAAACTGAAAATGCTCCACGCCAAGTACAGAAAGCGCCGCCCACGGCCGTACCTAAGCCCCAAGAAAAACCACCGGAAGTGAAACCTGTTGTCCGAAACAGTACGCAAACGAATGACCAACAGCAAGGCAGTAAGACAGCTACGAACACGGCTCCGGTTCGCAAGGGCAATCCAAACTCGACGAATAAAGCAGAGGCGAAAATGGGTGGCGCTGCCGCGGGTGCTCGGGCAAATCAAGTCAAAGTCGGTCAGAGTAAATCTGCTTTCCCTGGGGTGCAGGCCAACGGCCCCGTGGAAGTTTACAAGAGTGCTGACTTCTCGAGCTCTGTAAGTTCACTTGTCGCTAAAGGCGGCACACTTTCTAAAGTTGACGGTGTGAAGACTGGCGCCACAGGCTTTGGTGGAGACAACTCATTCGGTGATGGTGTGGCCACGGGTCAAGGATCAGGCTCACTTCAGCGCGCGGCCGTGACTAACAGTATGGGCTCACTCACGGGTGTTGCTAACGGTGTGATTGGAACGACTTCCAAAGGTGCAGAAGGTCTTTCAGCTAAAACGACTGTCTACACGGCAGGTATTCCAGCTGAAACAGTCGTTCTAGGATCGATGGACCCAGACATCATTCGCCGAATCCTGATGGATAACCTTCCTAAGTTCCGTTTCTGTTACCAGTCCGAACTCGAAAGAGCTGGTACTGAGGTACAAGGCGTGATCAAGCTTAACTTTGTCATCGGTGCATCAGGCCACGTAGCTCAAGCTGGTGTTGATAATGCTAGCGGAATCCCT
>JAIXOY010000155.1 GCA_027486525.1 Pseudomonadota bacterium | reverse complement strand
TTTTCTCACGAAGATACTGGAGAAGCTCCCACTCGAGGAGCAGGCGCGGATCACGTTCCATGGATTCCGCCCCAACAAAGAACTCCCGGCATTCTACAAAGCCGCCGATTGTCTCGTGAACATCAGCGTGCACAACGACGAGGACTATGGAATGACCTGCGCGGAAGCCCAGGCCTGTGGGCTTCCGCTGATCTTGACCGACTGGGCCGGCTTCCACGGCTTCAAGCGTCCGGGTCTAGAAGAAGAGGTCCAGCTCGTGCCCGTGCGCCTGAGTCCAAAAAGCAAGCAGATCAATCTCAAGGCGCTCAAGGCCGCGCTGTCGTCGATGTGCGATCGCCACGGGAGCTTCGACCGGGAAAAGATCGCCCGCGTCTCCCTCGAGTGGACCGCCGTGAAGGCGGTCGGCGAGATCGTCGCCGGCAACCCCACTCGGTTTAAAATTTTTAGCAAGTTCCATCCGCTGATGACCGATGCGAAGGACCGCGAATTCTACAGCAGGCACAACACGTTCTCGGACTTCAAGAAAAAAACATTCAACGATCTCTACATGAAAGTTTACCGCCACTATGTTCAATAAACTTAAAGAGCTGGCCCGCACTTCGAACTATTTCTTAGAAGACCGCTGGAGCAATCCGCTGCATAGCTCGCAAGCGACGGAGCGCCAGAGCTGCTTGTGGCCAAGTTCGGACGAGTTCTACCATCCGCTCAACCCGATGTTCACGGCGTTCTTCAACGAGCCCCGCCACATCAGCGCCTACGATATCGTGCTGCTGCGAGACGGAGCCGCGACCCTACTCGATTTCTATCTGCGTTTTCCCAATCCGAAATCTAGCCGTACCTTGTTTTTAGTTTCCGCCGACCTCTATTTCTTAGTCCCGGAAACCTGGCGGGCGCAGACCCTCGCTTACCGCATAGATGTGCCAGAGATTTCGATGACGAAAAAGCTCGTGTTCTACTGCCTCCTGAGTGAAACCTTCCTCAGCTGGAACCGCTTCCGCTACCACATCGACCACTGGCTCGAGCAGTTCCCCAAAGACGCGGACGTGAGCGCCTACTTCGTCATCCGAAACGAGCCCATTAATCACAACTGGGATGACAAGCAGCTCTCCTTTGAGGTGACGGCCGCCATCCAGAACTACTTCGATAAAAAGATCACGTTCCTGACCTACGAGGCCTTCAAAAAACAAGGCGCAAATGCTGACGCGACCTTCGTCCACATGGACCTACTACGGACCGGCGTCGGTCTCTGCGCTGTCGAAAATATGTTCCGAGGCCAGGCCATCAAGATCCTTCCCCGCCAGACGTACAAGGCATTCAATGGAGAGAAGATCGGCGAGTGGCCTATGTCGTTTAACCACAAGATGAACATCTTCATGGGTGAGGCGCCGGATTCGGACTTTGGAACCTTCTTCTTCATGAAGAAGATGAACGCCTATCCGATCACGCCGAAGCTCCTCGACGTCATCAGCGAGAGAATCGGCGGCGCCTAAGGTATCGCAAATCGGACCAGCGCATGAGCCAGAGGCGCCAGCGGGGCAGTTGGTAGTTCAAAACCTTTCCGAGCACGTGCGACTCGAGGATAGAAAAGTCTCTGCCTGCGCCACGCAAGGGGCGAGTCACATAAATTTTTTGGCCATTCTGTTGGATGATCTTGTTCTCATGCCACAGCACATGGCAGATCAATTTTTCATCATGCCAAAAGACGATGATGTCGTGGGGTTTGATCTCCGCTTTTCCATCAACCACAACCGAGGCACCGACGGGAATCAGCGGAGACATCGACCCGGTGACAATCCGAAACTTGAAGACGGGACCGCTCTCCTCGCGCAGTTTCTGAAACTCTCCGGCAGAAATCTCACCCGCCTTCATTCGCGCTCCCACTGGTACTGCAAGAATCCCACCCCGTAGCTGAAGGGAATTCCCCAATGGAGAAAGAGCACCCACGGCCAAAGCAAGAGCTGCTTGGCTTCAAAGCACAGCAACAAAGAGACCACACCCACCAGCGTGAGCCAGACGGTCGCGAGGAAGGTAAAGAATGGCGGCACGGCGACAATACTCAGATGTAAGACGACAAACAACGGTGCAAACCAAAACCAAGCGGGCCCACCTTGCTGTGAGAGGATCCGTGCGCGATGGAAGCCGCCACCCCAGCTGGCGCGTGCCAGCGCGCTGAGACTGTTTCGACGAGCATGCCAAATTCCAAGTCCCGGCACCCACCACATCTCTGGCGTAGAACGACGGATGGCCTGCAGTACGACCGTCTCCTCGCCACGCCGAAAATCTTCCGGGAACTTTATTCCGCGACGCCACCAGTGTGTGCGTACCCAGAGATTACACGAACTCAAGATTGTTTCATCGGCCGGCAGGGCCTTGAGTCCACGCGCCCGGTGGCGGCGATGAGTGGCTCCGGTACACAAAGGAGAAGACAGCGAGAGAGAAACGGCCCGTGCTAGCCCGGAGCTCTCCGGCGGTGCCGAGTCAGGGCCACCCACGACTTCCGCCTGCGGCAAAGCTCGCAAGGTTTTCTGCCAGTAATCAAAATATCCTGGCGGCAACTGAGCATCATCATCAAGCAAGAAGCTCCACTCGCCTTTGAGCCTTGGTAAGCCTCTGTTGCGGGCCGCCCCCGGTGGCAAAGGCTCGTTCACCAGTAGCACTTCCGCTTCAGGAAACCCCTTGAGAATTTCTTGAGTCGTGAGGTCTTCACCATTGATCACGACCACCACCTGAAGCGGAGTCGCCAGTCTTTGTTCCCTCAGCGAGGAGAGACATTTCTGTAGGAGCTGCGCGCGCTCCCGGGTTATGATTAGAACAGAGATCATGCCATGTCCCATCAGATCAACATCACTATCTATGGTAGCACGATTCGCGTGCAGTCCAAGGATGCTTCCAGTTTAGACGTCTTGAAGACGGAGTTTCGTCATTTTCTCGCCTCCGACTCTTCAACGCCAGACTTTATTCTCACTTTAATCGCAAACGCTGCCCCCGCTGGGCTTCTCCCCGTGCTGCCCGTCGCACGAAGGTCGAAGAATTCCATCACCTACGATGAAGGCTCCCGTCGCTGGAATGATTATTTTGGCAGGGCCTTGAGCTGCTATGACTACGACGCCCAAGAAGGGGTGCTCTACAGCGCTGATGCTGATCGGATGCACGAAATCGCTTACCTCATGGTCCTCTCTCTCACCGGCAAAGACCTCGACCTGAATGGTTGGCACAAGGTCCATGCCTGCGCTTTCCGCTATAGAGGCCGGGACGTGGTCATCTTGCTTCCCTCAGGAGGCGGTAAGACCACGCTGTTTCTAGAGCTGGCCCGCCTGCCCGGAGTGTCGCTTCTTTCGGATGACACTCCTCTCATCGACGAGCAAGGCCGCGTTCACCCCTTTCCCTTGCGCCTTGGGATTGAGCATTTGCCGCTTCACCTCGCCCACCGAAAAAATGAATTCACGGTTTTTCGCCGCCAGCATTTCTGCGACAAGTGGCTTATCCCGTTAGACCAGTTGGGAGCGCCCCTCGCCGTGGGGGCAAGCTCGCAAGTGGTGTTGATGATCGGCCGTCGCCACGACGGCCCTCGTCCTGTGATTTTTCCTGTCGGCCCGTCGACGATGCTGCCGGCCCTCCTCGAGCACATGGTCATCGGCATTGGTCTTCCCATGGTGGTTGAATACTTTCTCCGTCACACGTGGAAAGACTGGATCACGCTTACGCGTATCGCTCTCAAGCGGGCCTGGTCGGCCTTGCGCCTCCAGCAACACTCGCATAGTTATGTGTTCGTCATGGGCCATGATCCCGCCGCCAACGCGCGTGCGCTGCTAGATAAACTGGACCGGCCATGAGCCTGCCTCGCCCACTGATTGTTTTGTTCATTGTCATGGCCACAGTCTTGGCCTACGCCGGAAGCTTTACTGGTCAGCCCATCTGGGACGACCATCAGTTTATTTTTTGGGTCAACACCAACAATCCGAATCCGTCACACTGGAATTTTTGGCGCCACCATATCTGGCCTCTCTTTGACTCGACGGCGGCCCTCCTCCACAAGTTGTGGGGCGCTGAAACGGTCTACTGGCATGCGCTCAACTTCACGTTGCATGCCCTCAACTCCGTTCTCATCGGGCTGCTGGTTCGATCGTGGCGACCTTCCTGGAGCATGCCACTTGCGCTTCTTTTCTTTCTCCACCCACTGAATGTTCTAACGGTGGCCTGGATCATTCAACTGAAGACACTCCTGTGCATCCTCTTTCTTTTGCTGTGCCTCTTCTCTCTGCGAACCTGGATTAAAACACCGCAGAGTAAGTGGTACTTCCTGGCGGTGCTTTGTTTTTTCCTATCGGTGAGTGCGAAGTCCGCCACCCTTCCGGTTCCGTGGATCGGATTGGTCTTTCTCCTCCTGCGGCGCAAACAGCATGCTCGCTGGATCGTGGCGCTGATTCCATTTCTTGCCCTCACTCTTTTCTCCACCTGGAGAATCTTGAATAACGAACAAGTGCAGACGGCCGTCAGCGAATCTGAGCAAGTGGTAGAAAAATTGATTGTGACCGTTCCTTCGGAGCCGATTCCGGAGCCCGTCGTGGAAGTCGCTGTCCCTGAGCCCGTGGCCGTGGAGTCAGTTCCTGCACCTGATCCTCAGCCTGAACCCGTTGTTGAGACGCCAGCAGAAGTAGCTCCGGTTCCGATTCCTGAACCTGAACCTGAACCTGAACCCGAACCTGCCCCAGAAACAGTGCCCGCCCCCACACCTGCTGCTCCCCCAAGCATGGCCAGTTTCGTCCTCCACAACTTAGGCAGCTACCTCTTTTTCCCGTGGTTTCCATGGCCCGTGAGTCCGGTGCATGGAACTTATCAAGGCGGCGTTGACTCACGTGCGGTCGCCGGCTTTCTCATCACGTTCTTTCTTTCGCTTGTCGGTTGGAGAAAGCGCTCTTGGTTGCCGGTGAAAATTTTCTTCATCCAGACTGCGATCCTGGTTCCGTACCTCGGATTCATCGCTGTCCCGTACATGAGCTACACGTCGATCAGCGAGCAGCATTTCTACTTCATGCTGCCCTTCACTCTGGCACTCCAGTTCTGGGCTTTGGATTTTCTTCCCACGAAGATTCGCACTGTCGTTCTAGTAGGCGTCGGACTGGCGTTTCTAGCGATCACCGCCGATTACAACCAAAGCTTTAGGAACGAACGCGTGTTCTATGAACGGATTTTAGAGCAACGGCCGTACAACACACTGGCGACCATTAACTTGGCGGGGTACTACGCCCATCAAGGCAGTTCACGCCAGGCCTTGGCCGTGCTGAATAAGTACCTGCGAGAAACAGAGACGTCGCCACAACTCAAAGATGATCCGCTGTTCCCCACTCTCGTGCGGGCCCAGCAGCGTTACGAAATTGAGGCGCTGCTGCCTTAGAGATGCTGGAAGTAGTCCAACAACTCTTGATCATTCACGACGGTCGCGTCGAGATTTTTCTCTTTCAAGAAATCTGGGTTGTACATCTTGGCCATGGCGCGATCACCACCATCACACATGAACGTAGCAACGCGTGAGCCTTTCGGTACGCTCAACGCTTTTTTGAAGGCGCCCGCAAGGTTGAGCATGGAGGACATGCCCATGACGAGACCTTCTTTGTTGCGCACGTAGTACGCCAGAGTCGTGAGGGCCTGATCAGGCAAGCTGAAGGAGTCGTCAATTTTAGCCGCGTGGAAGTTATCCGTCGGACGGGTGATGCCCACTCCTTCCGCCATGGTGTAGGTGCCTTGCGCATCCCACTTCTTGTTGTGGAAGTAGTTACAAAGCCCCGAGCCATTCACGTCCACCATCGAGACTTGAGTTTTCGCGCCTTGTTCTTTCAAGAACCGTGAAACACCGGCGATGGTGCCGCTCGAACCCGCAGCGCAAACGAGATGGTCAATGTCGCCATTCATTTGTTTCCAGAGTTCAGGAGCTGTTGTTTCGTAGTGCGCGCCCCAGTTATGGGGATTATCAAACTGATTGGCCCACCAGTACTCGGGGGAGCTGGTGCCGATTTTTTTACCGGTGAGAAAAAAGTGGCGCTCATCGGGGTAGGCCACGGGATCTGTTTCATGAATTTGTGCGCCATAAAGGGCCAGCAAACGCAGCTTCGCTCCGTCTTGGCCGCGGGGAAGAACCACGATGACTTTATACCCCAAGCTTTGACCCACCATCGCCAGACCGATTCCGGTGTTACCCGCGGTCCCTTCAACGATCGTCATCCCGGGACGAAGCTTCCCTTCCGCGATTGCATGCACCACCATGCCTAACGCTGGGCGATCTTTAATGGTGCCGCCCGGATTGAAGATCTCGCACTTCATGAAGATGTCACGGCCCGTGAGCTTGCTGAGGCTGTCCACGCGAATCATCGGTGTATTACCGATGAGGCCTAGGAGACCGGATTTCTTCAACTGTTGTTCGACTTCAGCTTTAGTTGGCATGGCGTTGTCTCATTGCATTTTGCGGTTAGCGACGGTAAAACTTCCTGAGTCTCACTCTTACCGCAAAAGGTATGTCATGTCCTCCGAACTCGCGCGTTTTCTTTACCAAGATCGCACACTTAAGGGTCAATTGACGCTTAACGTCTCTGAAGTTCGTTGCACCGTCGACGATCTCCTAGCGCTGCTCTATCCGCAGCGTGGCCGCTTCGCCTTTCAATCAACGACGGATGCACAGTCTGAGATTGAAAATGTTGCTCTCAAACTCATCACCGCAGTGAAAGCCTTGTCTCCCCTGCGCGCCGACCTCGCTCGTCTCTCCCAGCCACTCGTGCAACAGTTTCTTGAAGGACTCCCGGCCATCGCCGCCATCACTGACAAAGATGCCGAAGCCGCCTTCCAAGGTGATCCAGCCGCGAACTCTCTCGAAGAAGTCATCATTTCATATCCAGGTTTCTACGCCGTGGCCGCCCATCGTCTAGCGAACGCGCTCCTCAAACTCGACATCCCTCTGCTTCCTCGTTTGATGGCCGAGTACGCGCACGAACGCACCGGCATTGATATTCATCCGGGGGCCACCATCGGCGAAAGTTTCTTCATCGATCACGGCACCGGTGTTGTGATTGGCGAGACCACCATCATTGGTAAGAATGTGAAGGTGTATCAAGGCGTGACGCTTGGGGCACTCAGCGTGAAGAAGAAAATGCAAAACGTGAAGCGCCATCCCACCATCGAAGACGACGTGGTGATCTACTCGAACTCCACCATCCTGGGTGGGGACACGATCGTGGGCCAGGGCTCCATCATCGGTGGCAACGTGTGGCTCACGAGCTCGGTTCCGGCGCAGTCCAAGGTGTTCAACAAGTGAAAGAGATCAGCGTCCGCGAATTTCATCAATGGCGCGCGGAAAACAAAAAGCACCTCCTCGTCGACGTGCGTTTTCAAGAAGAGAAAGACACCGCAGACATCGGCGGCTCCCTGATCCCCTTGCCAGAGCTTGAGCGTCGTTGGCGGGAAATACCCGATGACCAGGGGCCCGTCGTCGTCTATTGCCACCATGGCGTCCGAAGCCTGCATGCGGTTCATTTCCTACAGGGCCAGGGTCTTGAGGCGGTCAGCCTGGCCGGGGGGATCGATGCGTGGTCGCGACAGATTGACCCGAGTATCGCTGTCTATTAGAATCTAGTTATGAAAAAAATTCTTCTGGTCAGCATTCCCTACAAGATCATCGCCGTTCTGCTGGTAGGCACGGCGATCATTATGGGCGCAGTTTTTGCTGTCGGCATTCCTGCCAACGTCATCTACTTGTTCTAGTAGATCTAACGTACTTGTCCAAATTTAACCGTAAAGCCCATGGAGTACTGCACATCCGGCTTTCCTGAGTCGGGAAAAATCCACGTCGCGCCTGCGTTCAGTGCGAAGTTTGAGGCGAGCGCTAACTGCAGACCAGTACCAGCGTAAGGGTCCCAGCTGATCGGTGGTTCTTTCACTTCTTTTGCGTCTGTAGTCGTATCAGTCACCGTCGTCTTTTGTTTCGTCCCGCGGGCCCCGGCGCGCAAAAAGAATCCGACATAACTTCCCAGCGAATACGTCGACCGCAGACCCACCATGGCGCGCTGAACTTCGTCTTCCACTTTCTGATTCTCCGAAGGATAGTCGCGGCGGTCATTAGATTGCGTGCCTTCGACTTCTAGAGAAAGGAGGGGCACACCCGCGATGACCCGGGCGCCGAAAAAAGTCCGGGTGGTGTAGCGGGCCGGTTCCGGATAGCGATTCTGGGTATGCTCCACGCCGTAGAGCGGCTCGAAGCGCACCGACCACTTGTCTTGCGCATAGACGTTCGAGAGTGCGAAAATACTCATGACAAGAGCTAAGATTAACCAACGCATATCGCTTCCTCCGTTCTCAGATGGTAAGACAAACAAAAACGGTTCGGTGAACATGGTAAAACCTGCCTTCCCCCCTCCACTGCTCAAAGTCCTCGTGTTGAACGCGGAAAATCTCTTCGTGTTCTTAGAGCGCTGGGACGGCCGGGCGATGGACACCATGACCGAGCCCCTCTGGCAGCTCTCCAACCCGGGACTCCTGGATAACAAGCCTCTGCAAAAAACCCGCGACCTGGCTCACACCATTCTCAGCATCGATCCCGATCTGATACTCATCACCGAAGTCGGCGGCACAGAATCCCTCGCGAACTTCAACCAGCACTTTCTCAAGAATCAGTGGCGCCCCTTCCTGCTCGAGACCAATTCGGAGCGCGGCATCGACATGGGTTACTTGATCCGCGGAGACTGGGACGTGAGCATCACCAGTCACCGCGACTACGTGCTGCCCCATGCGAAGTACACCAAGTTTTCTCGTGATGTGCTTTCGCTCGAACTCAAGCACGACGGGAAGACGTGGGTGCAAGCGCTGCTGGTGCACTTGAAGTCAAAGCTCAACATGAAGGGTGAAGATTTCGAAGGCCGCACTCGTCGGGCCGTTGAAGTCCACGGACTCTCCGCCATCGCTGCGGCGGTGGATCCAGAAATTCCATTGCTGGTCGGCGGAGATTTCAACGGTGATGCT
>JAIXOY010000296.1 GCA_027486525.1 Pseudomonadota bacterium | reverse complement strand
ACTCCCGGCAAGCTGGCGTTGGGGCTTCGCATCCGCATGGCGAACACGGATGCCACGCCGAGTGTGTGGCGTTCGTTCTTGCGTGAGATCATTGGGAAAGGTTTCTTGTGGCCACTCCCCCTAGGGATTGGCGCGTACATGGTGGCGTTCAACAAGAAGAAGCGCGGGCTGCATGACATTGCCGCGGGGACGATCGTCGTCAAGACTGCGGACGAGTAAATCCTTCCCCCCAAAAAAAAAAGGGACCCATTCGGGTCCCTCTCTTGAGAAGCAGGCTTAGATCATTAAGCAGCTTTCTTATTATCTTTGTTTTGATAGGCCGTGATGTCGATCACGTTAGACGCCGAAGCAGGGCCACTACCCTTTTTGTTCGACATGAGCTTAGCGTGGTTAAGCGCTTTCTCTTCTTTCTTCGTCAGTTTCTTTTTATTTTTATCACCCATAATTTCCTCCTTCGGAAACGTCCCGCATTTTTGGGGTATGACATCTTTTCGGCAGCCCCCAAACTTTCTTGAGCGCAGAACTCAGTTATTCTATCGCGGTCCTCCCTTCTACGTAAAAACATGTAGTTACGGGACGCACCACAACCACAAAATGGGGCAACCCGCCTCCTGAAAGAGCCTCTTCTGTTTAGACAAAACAGTGGGTGTCCGTTATAAAAACTATTCACAAAATGTCGGGGCGTAGCGCAGGGGTAGCGCACTTGCTTGGGGTGCAAGAGGTCGCAGGTTCAAATCCTGTCGCCCCGACCATTTTAAATTTCTAAAGCCTGTTCGAGCGTATGCGACAATCAAGTCTTATACTTTTCTCATGAAACTCTTTTTACTGTCCCTGCTCTTCTCTAGTGCGGCCTACGGCCAGCTCGAAGGCCGCTGGCTCGGAGTGGGCGGCGTGAAACTCAGCGATGGCACAACAACGTTGTTGTTTGATCCCGTCATCACCAAGCCTGAACTTTCTCACTGGCTCTTCAACGCTGAGCTGATTCCCAATCGCCCACTCGTTGTTGCACGCCTCAAGCTCTGGAATGTGACGCAAGCTCAAGCCGTTTTCATTAGTCACACGCACTTCGATCACGCGTCGGACGTGGGTCTGGTCGCAGAACTCACCGGCGCGACCGTCTACGGTGGACCGTCACTCAAAACCGTGGTCACGTATCAAGCGCCCAAGGTTCCTTTCACTCTCGTGAGCAATCAAGAGACGGTGCAGGTCGGAGACTTCCGCGTGACGTTTTTTAAGCGTCGTCACGCACCGATCATTCAGTGGGCCGACTGGCATTTCCACGAAGGCGATATCCCGAAGGACTTCAAAGGAAAGTTTTGGCAGTTCTGGGGTGGGGAAACGTGGAGCTACTTCGTGGAGCATCCGCAAGGCAACACCCTCATCGATCAGGGCAGCCGCTTCGTGGAAGAGTTCCGGCCCCTCGCTGGTAAGGTGAAAAACTACTTCATGGGTGTCGCCAACAAGAAGAGCATCGAAGCCGTCATGAAAGAGAATCTGGGTGTGTTACGGCCCACGAATGTCTTCCCGATCCATTTTGACTTCTTCTTTCTACAATCGGAAACGATGGAGAAATGGGTCATGCCAGGGATGGAATTGAAAGAACTCAAGGAAGCGATTAAAACACAGCATCCCGAAATTCGTTTTGCACTTCCAGAGAGAGATGCGCCTATCGCGCTCTGAAGTTTGTGAGCACGCGCGTGAGTTCTGCGCCGACGAAGAAAATGATCGACGAGTAGTAGACCCATAACAAAAGCATGATGAGCGAGCCCGCCGCACCGTAGGCGGAGGCGATGGCACTCTTGAAGAGGTAGAGGCCAATGAGGTACTTTCCGACGGTGAACATGAACGACGTCACGAAGCCGCCGATCAACGCGTTCTTCCAGCTCAAGCGGTCTTCCGGAAGGTACTTAAAGAACGACGCGAACACCACCGTGAAAATCATCAGCGAAAGGAGCGTGTTGATCACGCTCCATGCCAGCTGATATTCTTTGAAAAAATAGGCGATCAGCGTGCTCGCGATGACCGATGTTATCCCAAGGAGCGCGAGGGACAGCATCGCCACGATCGACAGCAGTCGGTGCCGTGCCCACACTTTGATGCCATGACGAAGTCGGGGCCCCACACGCCAGATGATGTTTAAGGACGAGTGGAGTTGGATGAAGACACCACTCGCCGAAATCGACAGCGTGGCCAATCCGAGGGCACCAGCGAAGGTACTGAGCTTCGTTTCCGACTGAGCGTTTTGGATGATCGCCGTGATCGCACGGGCCGCTTCTTCACCCATGAGTCGTTCAATCTCCAACCCCACTTCGAGAGTTAGATCGATGCCGAAGAGACCTACGATCGAAAGCGTGAGCAGGAGAATGGGCGCCAGTGAGAGTGTGGTGTAAAACGCCAAAGCCGCGGCCAGCGTCATCACGTCATGCTCGATGAGCCCATCAAGGAAATTGCTGACTATGTTCTTAAAGCTGGCATTCATCGAGCCAGATTATAGTTCTGCAACACCATGGCATCAATACGAGCGCGCTCTCGGGCGAGAGTTTTATTGAGATAGTCCGAAATGACGCAGAAAACGATGGTGCCTTGCGGAGCCTCGATGAAACCTGACAGGGCCGCAGTCTTCTTCAATGTCCCCGTCTTCGCAAAAACCTTTCCGGCCAGATTCCTGAGTCGTTTCTTGAGCGTGCCATTCTTTCTTGGCTGGGCCAATAAATTTCTGAACGTGAGGTAGTCGGTGTCTTGGCGGATTTCCTCAAGCAACTCAATCTGAACCCCGCAGTTCGTTTGGTTCGCGTAGCTAAGTCCCGAGCCATCCGCAGGATTGAACGTTTGATTGTTCATGGTAAGGCCGAGGTTGCGGTAGTAGTCTTTCATCGCATCGGCGCCACCCAACTTCACGAGAGTGTTTTGCGCCATGCTGTTGACGCTATCGCGCAACATCTGGCCGAGATACTCATTCGTGCGTGCTTTCTCTTGGTAGGCCCACCAGCCTGTGAACAGCTTCATGGTCGACGCCGGCTTCAGCAATAAATTTGTGTTCTTACTCGTTAGCACTTTCGTCGTCCCGTCAGGACGAATGAGCTTAAACACGTGGGCGTAGCTTGGATTAACTGCCTTCTCCGGAGTCAGATAAGGATCGTACTGATCGGCCAAAAATTCTTCGGTATCTTCCGTGGTATCCTGCGCCCAAGACAATTGGGTGACGAGTAAAGCAAGAATGAGGAGGCAGCGTTTTGTGTTCATGGAGATGCTGTAGCACGGTTCACGAATGTCTCGAAAAAAGCTGTATTTTTTACAGCACGTAATTGAGGAAAAGGTTCCAAACAAACACCGTGAAGAGCGAGAGGGGAACACTGACGCCGACCATGAGATTCGCCAGTTCCTCGTCTAGGCTAAAATCTGCCGCAACGACGGCCGAGGTGATCATGGTGGCCATGGCCGCTTCTAGGAGCGTCACCCTCGTCACGAAGTCATTTTGCCCGAGGATGAAAACATAAAATACCAACAAGACCGCCGGGGCCAAGAACAGTTTATAGCAGAGCCCCACTGAGAGCGGTCTCGCATAACGGCGCAAGGTACTGGGAGAGAGATTGAGCTGGAAGCCCACGGCAACCAAAGCCAAGGGAACGAGGGTGCTCGCCATCCTTGCCATGATGACCTCCGAGACTCCACTGAAAACAAAGCCAAACGCCGACAGCCCGCAGGCCGCCAGCAAGGCGAGAAAGGGCGGGAAGGTGAAAACCTGCCGAGGAATCGAGCGGGCCTTGCCATCACGAGGATGGCCGTAGCGTGAGGCCACCACGATTCCTAGGGTCGAGAGCACGAAGAAGGAACCGAGCTGATCAACCAGCACTCCCCAGGGAACCGCTTCATTTCCAAGCAATGCCTCTAGCAACGGGAATCCCACGAACGACGTGTTCCCCAATCCCGCCGTGAGAATCAGAGCACCGGTGCGAGCCTCACTCCACTTGCGACGTTTGCCGATCCAACCCATCAGCGCCCACGAGCCCGCAAACAACAACCACCCCATGGAGGCCGGTAACAGCAATGACCAGCTCACGGGTGTCTTAGAGAAGAGCGCAGTGATTTGCAGAAGCACGGTCGCAGGAAAGGAGACGAAGATCACAAAAGCATTGAGCGCCGTGTGCGTGTTATGCGGAAAACGACCGGTGCGCTTGAGCAGCGCACCCAGGACGAGACAAACGAAGATGAGAACGAGGTTCGACAACGCTAGGTCACCACGCGAGTGCGAATGGAGCGACTGAGTTTATTGATTTTCTCAGCGAGCGCCTGGGCTTGCGTCGCCGCGACGTCCATGACGATGTACCCGATGTGCTCATCCGTCGCGAGGAACTGGCCTTCGATGTTGGCGCCTGCTTGCGAGATGATGCCGTTGATTTCACCCAAGACACCGGGCTCGTTGCGGTGAACGTTCAGGATGCGTGAGGTCCCTTTGCGAATGGACAAATCGACGTTCGGGAAATTCACGGCCCCCGCACTTGAACCGATCTTCAAGTAGCGGCGGAAACTTTCGGCCACTTCACGGCCAATGGCCTCTTGTGCTTCTTCCGTAGAACCCGCGATGTGCGGCGTGAGAATGACGTTCGGAAGATTCTGCAACGGCGAGACGAACTTATCCTTGTTCGACGCGGGCTCATCGGGGAACACGTCAAGCGCACAGCCCGCAATGATTTTTTCTTTGATCGCCTGCACGAGATCGTCAATGACAACGACTGTGCCGCGAGAGGCATTGATCAAAAAACTTCCCATGCGCATTTTATTGAATTGCGCTTTGCCGAGCAGTCCGCGGGTTTCGCTGTTTTCCGGCACGTGGAGTGTGACGAAGTCGGAATCTTCCAGCAACGCCTCGAGAGTGGGCTTCACCCGGGCATTGCCCAGCGGAAGTTTTTTGACGACGTCGTAGAAGATCACATGAAGACCCATCGCCTCCGCGAGCACGCTGACTTGGCTGCCGATGTGGCCGTAGCCGACGATGCCCAAAGTTTTCCCGCGCACTTCGCGCGAGCCATCCGCTGACTTCACCCAGCGTCCTTGATGGGCCTGGGTGTTGCGATCACCGAGTTGCCGAGAAAGCGCGATCATCTCTGCGATCACCAGCTCGGCCACGCTGCGGGTGTTGGAGTGAGGAGCGTTGAAGACGGGCACACCGGCCAAGCGGGCGTTTGAGAGCGACACTTGATTGGTGCCGATGCAAAAGCAGCCGATCAACGCGAGTTGCGGATTGTGCTTCAAGACTTCTGGCGTGATTTCGGTTTTCGAACGGATGCCGATGACGTTGTAGTTTTTGAGCAGTGGGATGAGCTCGGCTTCCGCGGGCGCGTGCGAAAGCAAGTCGACCTCGAAGCCTTCCGCTTCAAGAGCGTCCTTGGCGACCGGGTGAATGTTCTCGACGAGTAAAATGCGCGGTTTTTCCATAGATCCCCCACATTATTTTGTCACCTCAGGTCTCGCTTGTTAAGCTTTTCCCATGAAACTACGTGTTGTTGAGATTGAGGCCATGAAACGCAGTTATCCCCCCAGCATGATCGATGCTCTCGGCATTCAGATCACCCGCATCACGGAGGATTTTATTGAGGGCACCATGCCGGTGGATCATCGCACCCATCAGCCCTTCGGGATGCTTCATGGCGGTGCTTCGGTGGCCCTGGCCGAAACCCTCGGAAGCATCGGTGCGAATCTGTGCGTGGACCCACAAACCCACTACTGCGTCGGCCTGGACATTAACGCCAACCACATCTCGGGGATTCGCTCCGGGACTCTGACCGGCGTCGCGAAGCCGATCCACGTGGGTCGCACCACGCAAGTCTGGGAAATCCGCATGACCGGCGACGACGGCAAGCTCGTTTGTGTGAGCCGCTTGACCATGGCCGTGGTGACCAAGAAGCCCGTCTGAAAAGATTACCCGCCGCCCCCTGAAAATCCGGAACTGAGGTAAAACAGTACTTCACCCGGAGGCCCACCATGCGTTTTCTTGCCTTAGGTCTAGCTCTCCTCACTTCGCTGGCGGCTCACGCGCAACTGGCCACTCCCGTTGAAGCCATCGACCTCGCCATGGCAAAGCCCCTCAAGTACGTCGGTCTCTACAAGAGCCCTGGCAGCGAATCCGGCACCATGAAGTCCTGCGTGTTTCGTAACGACGACGTGACTGTCGTCTACGAATACTGTCGCAAAGTGGAGGCTCCCGCTGTCTCGCTTCGGATCTTCGTGCACGCATCGAACAGCAGCGTCAACATCTACGCCGAAGGCGCGCTCGATCCAAGCCAGATTCGCCGCGATTTTTACTTCGATCCACTCTGGCGCGTGCGTAGTGCCTTCAACCTTCCGAGCTTCAAGCTCGCGATGACGCCGGCGGAACTCCGTGCCTACGAGATAGAAACCAAAAATCAAATCGGTTGCTCGGTGTTCTTCATGGAAAACATGGGTCTCTACGAGCGCTGCTTTGCGGATAGCGGCATGGATGAAGCAGCCACTGCCGCCTGGATTGAGAAGACCAGCGCGTTCTGGCATGAGCCGTCTGAGTCTTGGTATGAGTTTCAGAAACTCCTGCGCACTAAGGTTGAGGCGGCGCTCTAAGCTCAACGATCTGGAGCGTGGTCATCTCGGCCAGCTCCGCGCCCGAAGTGGCATCTGAAATCACGTTCTTTAGTTTCACGAGGCCGTGACGGGGAAATTTCCCCGAACGGCTCAGCTGGATAATCTCACTCACCATCTTGAGCGACATGCCTGGCAACGTCGGACGCCGCCAACGAATGCCTTCCACACCCAGACCAATCATGCCGCCGGCGAAGTGATGCTCTCCCGTGACAAGCAAACGCATACCAATGGAGGTGGTTTGCCAACCGCTAGCGACGTGCTGCCCGAAGAAACTTGCAGGGGCCTTACTAGGCTCTGTGTGGAAAGTCTGCGGGTCATACTTCTGGGCGAACTCGATGATCTCTTCAGCGCTTAAGAAGTACTGGGGTCCACCGAACGTCTGTCCCACCGTGAGTTCTTCAAAATATCGAATCATTTGAGTCTCGAAATTTTTCGCAGCACCTTGCGCACGGGATTCGGCAGCAGCTGCGGCAGCATCGCCAGATCAGATTTCTCGAAGCGCGCTTTCTGGAAGTAGAGCGCTTTGGATTGGCGAACGACGCGCTCGAAACTCTGGGGGTTCATGTCCACCCAGTCTCTCTCAGGAACGAGGGCCTTGGCGCTGTGATTGTTAAATTTAAACGTCGTATTCGCAAAGGCCATGTTGGCCGCCACCTGACGATCGAAGAGATGCTCGGGAATTGAACGAGGTTTGCCTTCTTCAATAGGAAAACCGTAGATTTTTCCTATGACTTCCATCATGTCGCCCACGCGCACACCGTTATCTAAGGTTGCGTGAACAAAACCAGGAGCGCCTTTTTCGCGAATGCGATCAATCAACAGCAGCAACTGATCAATCGGCAGCAAATTAATCTCTGCGGCGGGATTGATCGCCACACGCATTTTTTTTGCACCGGCTTTTTTAGCGAGCGCAAAGCCACGGAGGAACATGTAGAAACCAAAACACTTACCGGTGTAAAACCCCCGCTCGCCCTCACCCACCACGATGGATGGTCGCAGGATGGTGAGTGCGGGTCCACCAGCGCGCGCGAGTTCCGTGAGTGCCATTTCCGTCGCCCACTTCGAGGTTTGATACCCGTTCACAAGTTTAGGTGTGAGATGAAGTGTCTCAGGAATATCCGCGGCTGGATTCAAACCACAGGGGTAGGCGGTTGAGACAGCAATGAATTTCTTCGCCTCCGGCGCATGCTCGGCGATGGCACGGTACAGTCCTAAGGCCATACCAAGATTGTTATCAAGTGAGTTCGGAAGTTTTGACAGTGAGTAGGTCATGTCGGCGGCTGCGTGGATCACACATGAAATATGGTCTACTCCCGACTGACGTAACAATTGAAGCGTGGAAAACTCTGAGCCGGGAGTCCAAGGCACGACCACCAGTTTATCAAGTGAAGGCACTTGTGTTCCGTGCACATCCGCGAGCTCACGCAGATGCACACCAACAGCTTGCTCTCGACCTGGACGAACCAAAGCCGCGACATATTCACCACGCAAGAGTGCACGCAGGGTCCACTCGCCTCCCACAAATCCCGTCGCCCCCGTCACCAACGTCCACTTAACCACGGTTCGTTCCTAAGTAAGGGTGGATACGCTGTGGAGTGAGTCCACCAGGATTAAACATGTCGCTGGGATCAAAAGCTTTCTTAAAAGCACCCAGCATCGCTTCACCGCCAGGGCCAATTTCTTTGGCGAGCCAGGGCAGATGCTCCGTGCCCACGGCGTGATGATGACTGAGAGTTCCGCCGGCAGCCACAATCGCATCCGTCACGCGCGCTTTCATGCGGTAGTAACGCTCGAGAGGTTTGTCGCCCCCTTGCAAGGCCCAGGTGAAATACAAACAGCCGCCGGTGACATAGGTGTGGGACAAATGACAGCCGACGTAGCCAGGGAGATTTTCTTCGGCGCAACCAACACTCACAGCGGCAAGAACAGCGCCGTGTAACTCCGCCAGTTTTCCCCACGTCGTCGATGTCTCGGCCACATCCGCGATGCCACCGTAGTCCATGATGTAGTCGCGCAGGTAAGGTGTGTTGTATTTATCTTTCGACCAGGCCGAGCCGATGGAATCACCCAAGGGAAAACCGCCATGCTTCTTAAAGATCGAAGCTGCGGCCGAGGCGAGATGAGCGGTTTGCTGATCGCTCCCTTCAAAGCCCACCACCATAATGGCAGGTTTAGTGTAGCCCAAGGTCTTGAGTAATTTCTTAACGGGAAACTCCACCGCGCTCTTCAAAAGAGGTTTGGGAGATTTTAAATTGAACGCGAGTTCCGTTTCGCCTTCGTCCTGTAAACGCACCAAACTCGGTTTGATGTCGGCTTCGTGGCACGCCTTCACAGCAGCCAGACCTTGTTCGAAAGTTTTGAACAAGTAACCCACGTAGCGCTTTGATGCAGGAATCGGATGCACACGCATCCACGCTCGTGTGATGATGCCGAAACAACCTTCACTGCCGATGAACGGCCGTGCGAGATCAGGGCCTGCACTTGTAGCAGGAAAAGGTTTGAGTTCTAGAACGTGCTCACTGGTGACGGTGTGAAGAGCTTGCACCATGTCTTCAATGCGGCCGTAGGCATCGGACTGCATGCCCGCTGAACGCGTGGCAATCCAACCACCGAGTGTCGAGAATTCAAAAGAATCAGGAAAATGCCCGAGGGAGAATCCGCGCTGACCCAATTGCTCTTCAATCGCTGGACCGACAGCGCCGGTTTCGAGCAACGCAAGATTGGAGTCCTGTTGCATTTCAAGCAAGCGGCCCATGCCCCGCATGTCCAAAGACAAAACGGGAAGCTTGGCTTCTTCTTTGACGTCGAGCGCACCGGCGATGTTCGTGCCACCGCCGAATGGAATCACATGGACTTTGTTTTTCTTCGCCCAGGCGATCACAGCGACGACGTCTTCATGAGACGCGGGCCAGGCAATGATGTCAGGCGCGGTCGCCACGATGCCGGCGCGCGCGCGCCACAGATCCGGAAAACTTTTTCCGAAGGCGTGCACGAGTCTTTGAAAATCATCGATCGATGCGCGATCAGCACCCAGCAGAGCTTCGAGTTCTTTGAGCGTCGCTTTGGGATCGGTTAAGCGATTGGCGGGCAGCTTGATGTCTTCAACCTTCACCGCCGGGTGGTACAAATCGCGACTCATGCCGAGCTTCTCGCGCACGAAGGGCCACAGATCCGGTTTGTCTTCCATGGGGAATGTTACGTGCGGGTGACCCCAGCCGTGCCACTTCATCGAAGGAGGAGCAGAAAAACTCATGAATAGGTTTTACAACCCTATGGGCACTTACCGCAACTTACTGTTGGTAACATCGTGCCTTTTACGCAGGCCTTCCCAGGGAACGGGAAACAACGACGCAGATCTTTCTGTGCTTGCTCACACTCTTCTTCACCCAACATGACGCTCATGACACGTTTACCGTCTTTGTTGTGATGGAAATTGTGGATGAAACTCTGGCAGTCGAGCTCCATCGACTCTTTGGGCGTTGGCATTCTTTCTTGCACCTCCTTGGCCCTTCTCAACCATTTTCCGACCCGTTTAGGACTGCTGCGCAACGCGCGAGACAGCTCAAGGAGTGGCGCAAGGT
>JAIXOY010000187.1 GCA_027486525.1 Pseudomonadota bacterium | reverse complement strand
GGCACATCGTGACCTCGCGCACAGTGTACGGCGGCACCTACGCGCTCTTTAAACATGTTTTTCCCAAGCGCGGTTTGAGCGTCAGTTTTGTGGAAGCCACCGACCTACAGGCCCTCGAGGCGGCGATTCGTCCTGACACGAAAGTGCTGTATGCTGAAACTCTCAGCAATCCCCTGCTCGCGGTGAGTGACATTCGGGCCATGGCGGCCATTTGTAAAAAACACAAACTGAAGCTCGTGATCGATAACACATTCGCTCCGATGCTGGTGCGCCCACTGGAGTTAGGCGCCGACGTGGTGGTGCACTCCTGCACGAAGTACATCTCGGGAGCGAGCGACTTCATCGCCGGTGCCGTGGCCGGAAGCAAGGAGTTCATCGCGTCGCTCATTGATGTGAACACCGGCATCGTGATGCTCACGGGACCCGTGATGGATCCGCGCGTCGCCCACGAACTGTACATGCGCATGGATCATCTCGGAGTGCGCATGAAAGCGCATTCTCAAACCAGTCTCTTCCTCGCGAAGAACATGGCGAGAGAAAAACTCCCGGTGATTTATCCAGGGCTCGAGACCCATGCGCAGCACGGGTTGCTCAAGACGATGGTCGATGAGTCCATCGGTTTCGGCGGGATTCTCACGCTCGAGTGTGCGGACGCAGAGCAGGCCCGCGTGCTGGCCACCAAGCTGCAAGACGAGAAGTTTGGACTCTACGCAGTCTCACTTGGGTTCTCGCGCACGCTCATGAGTTGCTCGGCCAAGAGCACCTCGAGCGAGATTCCGGAACACGAGCGCAAAGAGATCGGCCTCGCCGAGGGACTCCTGCGCTTCAGCATCGGCTACACCGGTGATGATCAGGTGATGTGGGAGAGATTTTTAAAATGCTATCGTAGCGTGGTTGCGCCGTAAGCTAAAGGCCGATGCCGATGCGGTGCTCATGACGGTTGTACAACTGCATGTACTCCTCGAACTGTTCTCTCACGGCCATCACCGCGGGATAGTGGTCGGCAAAGATCTTTTCAACCTTCGAGTTGTACTCTTCGAATGAAGACGTGACTTCTTTGTTCAGCTCTTTGTACTTCAGCTTATCTTTGAAGATAACTTTTTCCGTTTCTTTGTCGTAGTAGTAATAGGTGTCGCGTTCTTTCATGAGGGATTCGATCTTCTTGGTGAAGGAATCTCGCTCCTGGAGATAGGTGGCCATGATCTTCTTGGCTTTTGTGGGCTCAACCGCCACGAGATGCTCTTCCACGGTGTGCACGAAGTCTTCTCGCAGCTCCTCCCAGGGGATCGCATCCTCTTCGTCCCGATCGGCTTGCGCAACTTTCTCTTCCGTCTTTTGCGGCCGCGGTGCGGCCGGCGAGCGCTTGGGGGCTTCGCTGACGGCAGGGGCCATCGGCTTTTTGACCCGCGCGCGTGTCCTGTGTTCCGGTGCCGAGGCTCGGTAGGAGAGTGAGTAGAAAATGTAGGTGAAGGCGAGAGTCGCCGCGATCACGTTGCGCAGTCTCATGGATATAAGTGTAGCCCAGATCGGTTTTGAGGGAAAATAAGCAGACTTTGCCGGACGGGTATCGTTGTCGTAACGTGAGAGCCACATCGATCTAAGGAGATAGAATGACGTCCCTCGCTTTCTGCGTCCTACTTTTAGCTAGCGTAGCCTCGGCCCAAGATACCTTGATGACGACGGCAGAGCAGTCAGGGTGGCTGAGAACAGGACGAGCGGATGAAACTCAACGTCTCTGCCGTGCCTTCGAGAAACGGTTTCCAGAGCAGGTGAAGTGTCTGAGCTATGGAACAACTCCGCAGAATCGCTCGTTGCCTTACATGGTCATCGGTGATCGCAAGAGTCCTGTGGTGTGGGTGCAGGCAGGGATTCATGCCGGGGAGATTGATGGCAAAGACGCCGTGTTTTACATTTTGCGTGAGGCCCTTGAAAACAAACTGAAGCCCAACCCTCTCAAGGGACTGTGCTTAGTCTTTGTTCCCATCGTCAATCTTGATGGCCATGAGCGATTCGGGAGATGGAATCGTCCCAACCAGGTGGGGCCGGAAGAGATGGGTTGGAGAACAACGGCGCAGAACCTGAACTTGAATCGTGATTTCATGAAGGCCGATGCGCCAGAAATGCAGGCGCTGCTGAAGCTCTGGCACAAGATGGACCCCGTTCTTAGCCTCGACCTGCATGTAACGAATGGTGCTCAGTTTCAACCAGAAGTGGGGTTGATCGTTCTGCCTGTGGCGCACTATGGAGCATCACCTTTGCATCAGGCCGGCAGCGCATTTGAAGCGGCCTTACTGACCAAGATGGAAAAACGTCATCACCAGGCCATGCCGTTTTATCCGGATTTTGAAGTTGAGGGTGATCCTCTTTCTGGCTTTTCTCGTTACGTGGCGACGCTACGCTTTGCCCATGGGTACTGGCAGGCCAATAATCGCTTGGGGATGTTGGTCGAAGCGCATTCTTGGAAAGACTATGCCACCCGAGTGAAAACTCATATCAGCACCGTCATTTCCTCACTCGAGATCGCGCAAGAAAGAGCGAAAGAGTGGAGAAGAATCGCGCTGCAGGCAGATGCAAAAAGTATCGCTGGGCAAAAACTCGCTCTCAGCTACACGCGAACTGAGAAGTCTCGTCCGCTCGAGTTTGCGGGTTACAAGTATGCGAAACATAAATCTGAAATTTCTGGTGCGGATGTGATCAAGTACTTTCCAGCAGAGCCCCAGATCTGGAAGGTACCTTTCTATGAGGAACTTGTTCCAAGTCTAGAAACGATCGCACCCGAGCAGGGTTATTTCATTCAGGCGCAAGATGCCCGTTGGATTTTGCCGCGCCTCGCTCCTCATGGCATTCAGCACCGACAGTGGAAGCAGCCGTTGCCAACCGGCCTACAAGTTTTTCGCGCCAGCAAAACGCAATTTACGGCAACGCCCATCGAAGGACATCAGACTCTGATCGTGGAGGGGAGCTGGAAGCCCGAGGAGGTTTCCGGCAGCGCTGATCTGGTGTTTGTTCCGATCCAACAACCGAAAGCCAGACTGGTCGTCGAATTCTTTGAGCCGACGGCGAAAGATTCTTTTGTTTCTTGGGGGTTCTTTAACAAAGTTTTTGAAGCCAAAGAATACATGGAGGATTACGTCGCAGAAGATGTGGCGATCGAAATGCTCAAAGACACTACAGTTCGAGATGAGTTCGAAAAGAAACTTAAAACAGACAAGGCCTTCGCTAAAGATCCGGCGGCGCGTTTTGAGTTCTTCTATCGTAAACACCCGTCCTGGGACGACCGGTTTAACAAATATCCTGTTTGGAAAAAATAGTGAGGCAACGCGCCACAATACTAGGCCAGCCTTGAGTGGTCTTTTTGTCTTATCTTTGCTTACCTATACTTATCTCTACATGAATATCACGGAGGTTTAGTCATGCTTTTCACTCGTACTCTTTTGGCTTTTGTTTTTGTCCTCTGCGGTTTTGCCCAACAGGCCCATGCTCAGCTCCGCACGGTTCCCTATGTTGAGGTCGAGCGCTACCTCGGGACGTGGTATCAGATTGCCCGCAACCCACTCATCTTCGAAGGCAACTGCATCTGCTCACGCCAAGTGCTCTCCTTGGGCCAGGGCCGAGTGGACGTGTACAATTCCTGCAACGAGCCCACAACGGGCGCGCTCCGTGAGATCCGCGGCTTCGCCACCAATAACGATCCAAGCTCCAACGCCCAGTTCACGGTGGATTTTGGACTTCCGCAGACTGGCCAATACTGGATCATCGGATTGGACGTGGGTTACCGCTTCGCCGTGGTCAGCGATCCGAGCCTGCGCTCACTGTACATCCTTTCAAAAACTCCGGCGCTGGCACCCGAACTCTATGAAGAAGCTGTAGCTCTTGCGGCCGAACAAATGGACGTTTCAAAACTTCAGCTCACGCCGCAAGCTGGCTGCGCGTATCCATAATGAAAGCCGTAGTCGTTGGCTGCTTAATTTGTTTCTCTGTGATGGCCCAGGAACTTCCTGGGTCACCCGCCTCAGCTGAGCATCCGGGCAGCAAGATCTATGCACACGAAGTTGAGCGCAGAGATGTGCGCTGTGACGGAAGAGATGTGGTGGTCACGTATCCGCGAGATCTCGTGGCGCAAGCGTTGCCCCTGGTGATCTACGGACACGGACAGGCGCTGGGCTTCGAGCACTACGAGCAAACCCTCGTGCATCTCGCGCGCAAGGGCGCGATCGCGGTTCACCCGCAGTACGACAAAGGTTTCTTCGATCAGGACTGGGTTCGCATGGGGCGTGATTTTGTGTCTCTCGCAAGTTGTGCCGTAAGAAAACTCGGCCTCCTTGTCGCTGAAGACCAAGTCGTCTTTACCGGTCACTCGAAAGGGGCCTACGTCGCTGGAGTGGCCGCTGGCGTCGCTGTCCGCGAAGCGAGTAAGCTCACGGCAAACGCCGTGGTCTTGTTTCAGCCGGCAGGGATCGACCCGACGTCGTGGGCTCTGTTACCACGGGAAACGAAGATCACAGTCGTGCACGCCGATCAAGACACGATCGTCGATCGGGCGATCACTGAAAAACTCTACGAGCAAGCCCCGGTTGAGCAAAAGCAAATGATCATCCTGAAGAGCTACGGAGCTCAGCTAGAAGCGAAGCACTTCTGGCCTCTGACTAAGAAGTCCGTCTTCGGCGGAACGGGCGAGAATGCGTTTCACTACTATGGTGCGTGGAAGTGGCTCACGGCCGCAGTGTGGGACTTGCGAGACGGAAACCGCGCGACGAATCCTTATCTGTATGGACCACAGGCCGCCGATAAAGGTGTAGTTGCGCTCGAGGATTCGATTCAAAGAAATTGGTGAGAGGTTTCCCTCTCACCAGCTCCACTAGAACAAGTTGATGTTGGCACTCATCGCAATGTTGGTGACGTCGTCGCGGATGTTGCTCGGGATGAACTGGATGTTCGGATAGAGGAAGATGTCCCGGGTCACGGAAATGCCCAGGCCAACTGACTGGTACACTTTTCGCTTATCGTAGGTTTCCGAATCATCGCCACGCCGCTGCTCAAACACCTGCCAGCCGAACACCGTACGCACGTTGTACATGTCGTTGATCACGTATTCCGCTTGTGGGTAGAGGCCGATCAGTCGCTCGGTCAGGGACTCGTTTTCCACATCGCCGGTGAAGTCATAGAAGTAGCCAATGATCGCTGCACCGTAGCTGAAGCCGGTGTCTCCCACGTCTTTCATGAAGTTCTGGGAGAGGGTCAGCTCAGACCTGAATTCGAGGTCAGTGAGCTGGTTGTTGGTGATCCATTTACCCATGACGGAGGAGATCGATTGGATGCCCCAGAGTTTGTCGAGGTGGGCGTACTTCAGCGACGGGTCTTGGATGTTGAGCTTGCGCGAGTTCTTGTCGAAGGATTCTTTCAACGGAGAGTTCTCGTCAATTTCACTGTGAAACGGCGTCGTCATGAAGAGACCGGTGCTGGCCGTTAAGCTATCGAGCTTCGTCAGACGGTACTTCACACCGACTTCACCGGAGAGAGACTGGAGCGTTTGCACGTTCCCGCCACCCACGATGTTGGGACGTTCAGGATCGGTAGGATCGTTGACGGATCCGCCCTGGTAGTTCCAGAACGTCGCGATGGACCACTTCGAGAGAGAGCCCTCGCTGGCTCGCAGGCGACGGTTGGTGATGGCCTGATCTGCTTCATCCGTTGCGGCGGGAGCAGGTGTCTCCGGTTTTTTATCCTGTGCGTTCGCGGTCATGACTGAGATCAGAAGGGCGATGGCCGTTGTCGTTTTTAGCATGCGGTGTGCTCCTGTTATTGGATGACCCAACAAACAAGAAAACAAAAAATAATCAATGGTCATAGATAAATAACCACAGACGTGCTCGGTTCATTTTTTTGAAAAGAGATATTCAGAAAAAGTGGATGATCGCCTTGGCGACCCATCCACTTTTGTGAAATCTATTTCAGCACGGAGTTCGACGCGAAGTGCTGGGCGATCTACCCTTCGAAGGATTTCCTGCCCAACAAGACCCGGCTCTTCATGGATTTCTTGAAAGCCGAGATCGATCGTTCTTAATGTAGAATAAAGTGGAAGAAAGGTGACGAGTGTCATTATATCTCTGCTTCAGATCCGCAAATTCTCAGAGGGGATGAATATGAATGTGGTCTCTGGTTATCTCTTGCTCGCGGTGTTCATTTCAATCTGCACCGTACACCCTGCGAATGCGCAGCTGCCTCCGCTCTTCGCGAATACGCCGATTGAAGCTCACAGCACAAAAACGTTAGTCGAATTTCCTCGCATGACTTTCCTCGAGAATCTAGTCGTGGCCGACGAGGCCATCTACTTCACGAGCCACGAAGACGGAAAGATCTACGTCTATAAAAACGGGAGCGAGGCTTCCGCGTTCGTTACCATCCCTGGAAAGATCACGGGCATCGCCCGCGCAGAGTCTGGCGAGTTTCAAGTCACGGCCTTCGACGTGGCCGGAAAAGCAGTCGTGCATGCCATCGATGCCCAGGGAAAACTTCTCAGCACCACCGCGATTAGCGGTGCCATCTTTCTCAACGGCATCGAGTCCTTGGGTGGGTCGCTCTACCTCATCGCCGATTCCTATAAAGGGGTGATCTGGCGCTACGATAGCAAGTCGAGAAGTGCGAAGGTTTGGCTCGAATCGGAGTTGCTCGCGCGCGCTGATAGTAAGAACCCGATCCCGGCCGCCAACGGGATCAGGAACTCCGGTAGCGACATGGTGATTTCCAACACGGCGAAGATGCTGCTCCTTCGTGTCCCGGTGAAGCGCGACGGCAGTGCCGGCAAGCCACAGGTCTGGAAGCAGAACCTCAACGTCGACGACTTCGCGGTGGAAAAGAACGGGAGCATCGTGGCCGCGACTCACATCTACAACAATGTGATTCGCATCGATCCCAAGGGTACTGTTACGATCGTGGCCACGGCTTCGCAGAACATGGCAGGCAGCACTTCCGTCGCTCTGTCAAAAGACGGCGCGCGCGCTTATGTGACCACCAACGGTGGCATGTTTTTGCCACCGGCGGACGGAGTACAGCCTGGTCGACTCCTGGAAATTCAACTCAAGCGCTAGTCGACTACGCTGAATGAATTTTAAGGTAGGAAGTATTCCCCCACGCCGTTCAGACCGTTTTGCTCGAAGGGAAAAATGATCGAGTTGTTAGTCGCGTTGTAGCTCATGGCCGTGCCTCGGCACGACAGCGTCGGCATGGACCAGTCCATGGCACTTTCCGTTTGTGACGTGAGGTTGACTTTGCGAAGGCGCGAACCGTTACAGTAGTACAAGACTTCAGTGCCTCCTTCGCGGCGGAACAAGAAGCTGTCGTGGATGCCATTCTGCGTTTGGTAGATCTGCCGAATGTTGCCACCCGGGAAGATTTCAAAAATCTGGTTCTCCGGGCCTCCATAAACACCTGCTATGATCCATCTGCCGCCCGTCGCATCCCATTGGGCGTCGCGAACCGTGTCCCAGTGAGGAAACTTGCAGTTCGCCGCGAGGACAGGTGCCGTGGCGTCGCACAAGTCACGGCCACCGGCACCGGGCCCGATGTTACCCACCAGATGCGCCTGGCGATAACTGTCGGCAGCGTCGAAGGTCTTGAGCATGCCGTTCTGCCACGAACCGCTCAAGTATTGCATCGCGGAAGTTACCAGTTTGCCATTATCAAAACTGAGGGGAATGCCATAAATGGAAAGGCCATTTTGCCCCTCAACAGATAAGCCCGGCTGCCCGTCACCCACGGTGTAGTGCGTGCCACCACTGAGGGCCCCCACGACGTGTTCCCACATGCCGCTAGAGCGATTGAGTTTTACGTAGGCTCCGTAGCCGTTAGATTTGTACCAGGTGTAGACCTCACCGTTGCTCCGGTCGACGACCGTGGCGTAATCAGGATTTAGGAGGGGAGACGCGTTCGCCGCGACGGTCGTGCTCACTTCTTGCGAGGAGCCGTCTCCGGCGAGGATGTTGATGTTGCCTTCGACCGTGAATTCTTTGATGTAGCCTGCACCATCATTGGCGATGATCTTGCCGTTGTTGAGCAAGTACGTCTTCGTTACGTTGGACATGCGAGCGTTGAGCGCATTGACGCCATTGCCGTAGGTCAGCTTCTGGCCAAAGAGAGTTTTGACATTGCCACTGTCTTCGATCGTTCGAATCACGCCACGGTCCGTAAAATAGAATTTCCCCGTGGTGGTCACGAAGAGGTTCTGGATATCCAAGTTGCAGGATGTTGCAGCTGTGCCGTCGGCGCATTCCCCCTGGATGCCCGTGCCGAGCAAGCGGGTATAGGTGCCGTCAAAGTTCATCTTCACAATGAAGTTACGATCGACCATGACGAAGAGCTCGCCGGTCATGGCGGTGTAGTGCGGTTGGTGCCACCAGCGGTAGCCGTCGTCGGTGCTGGGGATGGCGACGAAGCTACTAGGGTCGAAGTGCGCCCGGACGATGTTCGTGTCGGTGTGCTCACACCCCGTCCATCCCGGGTGGTACCAGTTGTGGGCGGTGACACCAGTGATGGTTGAGTTGGCAGGATTGAACCGAAGCCCTGGGTTCACAATGCGACACTTGCTAATATCCGTCGTCGGCTTCCAGGCGTCCCCTGTGCCCGTAAAGTAGCGCGAAGTGACCTGGCCCGTGGCTGCGCTGTAAACACGAATCCGGAAGTCGGGGACGTTCCACTCCTTGAAGGCGTAGTCTGATTGGAAGTAGATGTCACCGTTGGGAAGAGCGAAGAAGACCATCGTCGCCGAAGCCCAGTCGCCATTATCAATCGAGGTGATCTGCAAGCTGAGCGGATTGGCCACCGTGGCAGAGGTGTCACCGCCGCCACCGATGATCGTTTCAATCGTTGGAACCTCGGCTTTGAGATCGACGCGACGGATGCGGTTGCGGTCATGAATCAAGAGACGGTTTTGATAATCGAGAGTGATCTTCGTCGCATACTGAAGAGTCGCGTTGACCGCCGGGCCACCGTCACCGGATGAGACACCCGTGGCGGGGATGAAGATTTTTTGCTTCCCGTCGTTCTGATCGATGGTGATGACCCCGCGCTTGTAGTCGGCGAAGTAAAACCGGCCGTCCTTACTCACCACGAGCGAGCCCGGGTCGGGATGAACGGTATGAACCCGTCGCGTGAAGAACATCGCCGTCTGCGCGGAACCACCCAGGCCCGACTCGGTGTTACCGGCGAGAATTTTAATGCGACCCAAGTTGAGCGGATTCGAGGTCGATTGATTCGAGACGGAGGTCGCATCGGTGACTTTCACGCGAATCTTGTAGGCAGCGTTGAAGGGCGAGCCCCCGACCCAGCGATAGCAGCCTTCGTTGGCCCCCAGCGATTCTCCGCAGCCATAGTCGGCGTTGTCTAAGCCTGAGACGATCGAGTTGAAGTTGATCTCATCAGAAGTGTAGAAGATCGAGACGGCCCCCGATGGAAAGGGCGCATTGTCCGTCGCCTTCCAGCGAATATACACATCCGTGCCGGCCGGAACTTCCGATTGGCTTCGGCTCGGAGGTAACGGTGGATTGGAGACGTTAGCAGCGACGACGTCCCAGATGGTCGGCGCGATACCTGGAGTGTATTCTTTCACAAAGAAATCGGTGCCCAGCGTGCCGTCGCCACTGGAGCCCAGTGCTGAGATGTTCCCCGCTTCATCTTTAACCCAGGCGTACACGTAGTAATCCTTGGGGGTCCAGCCCAGCAAGATCGAGAAATCATTCAGCGCGAGTGTCTGCGACAGCGCCTGTCCCACTTCCGGAGAGTTCACTCCGAGGAAACAGCTGTGATTAATGGTCGGAGGAGTGGTGGTATCCACGCGGAAGCAAACATGACTGATCGCCACGTCAGGGTTCTGCGAGCTCGCAGTCAAATCAACAGGAATGTAGCTCGACCGGTTGGGATTGGGCGCCGACGATGAAAAGCTACTGATCGTTGGTAGGTTGGTCTCGCGAATCCAGGTCGCGTTGATGCTCGTACTGTTGAACGGTGAAGAAGTGAAGGTTTGAGTGAAAGTGAAAGCGTAGTTGGCATCGCTGCTGTAGGTTGTCGAAGCAAAGTTCCAAGAACCAGCGGGACACGATATCGTTTGCGATTCGGCGCCGCTGACGACAACATCAACACCCACTTCGCATGAACCACCAAAGTTGATACTGTCGGCATTCGACTTTTTAAGATTCTTTGTGACGGTTAACATGGGGCCCGACGTATCCCGCACCCAGTTCACAGTCAGAATGGCGTCGTTGCCAGCAGAGTCACTTTGGCTAAAAGTAAATGAGCGCGTGGCATCCGTGGTGTATGTTGCCGTTGTCCATTCCCAGGCTGCACTCGAGCACGTGATCGCAGCGCTCGATGTTCCAGAAATGAGGATGACGTTGGTGCCTTCGCAGCTCCCGCTGAAGGTCACGAAGTTCAGGTTATTGGTGAGAGAGACGGTTGCATCCGCCGAAGCCACCAGAGGTGAGCTGATGGTGAACACCGGCGGTGTCGCATCACGCTGCCACGACAGGCTCAACGGAGGAGAGGAGGTGTTACCGGCCCCATCCGTCTGCACTAGGTTGTAGACGAAGGTTCCGTCGACGAGCTTAGCCGATGGAGTCCAGCTCCAAGATCCGGAGCTACAGCTAAAGGAGGTGGTCTCGTCGCCGGTCACCAAGATGGTGTAGTTGCCTTCGCAGGTTCCACCCCACGCATTCGGCGTGTTGTTCTGTGTGAAGAAAGGTGAGACGCCGATGGTGCGCGCCAGGATCGGAGACACTTCGTCACGGATGAGGTTGCGCGAAAGCGAGGTGGTGTTCCCGACGGCATCCGTCTGCGCGACGTAGATCGTTTTATTTCCGTCGCCGTTCGAGAAGTTCAAGAGCTGCGAATAAGTTCCAGCCGGGCACGCGATGCTAAACGAGGTTTGGATGTCCCCGGAGAAGTCGACATTTCGGCCGATCTCACAGTTCCCCGTCATCGTCGCACTTGCTAGGTGGAACGTGCCAGCTCCAGGAGTCGCAATATCGAGGGCCGGAGCAGTGGAATCGATGACAAACGATCCCGATGTTTGCGTGTGGGTGTTCCCCGCGAGATCCGTGAAGCTCACGCGGAAAGCGGCGTTCGCCACGTTGACGACTGGCACTGACCAGGAGCGAGTAAAGGCCGTCGCCGCAAGTGGTCCCGCCACGGAAGCCGTTGTGCCGGCCGCCGACCAACTCGTTCCATTGAAAACTTCCACGGTAAAATTGAGAGCCGCGCTGGCGTAGGTTTCCGTCGCGGTCCAGGCCAGCGAATAGGAGGCCCCACCACGAACTGCGCCAGGGCCCGTGAGCGCCAGCGTCGGTGCCACGGTGTCGTAGTAGATCGTGAAGTTTGTGGAAGACGCTGAGACGTTTCCGTAGATGTCCTTCGCCCAAACTTTTACGGTGTGCGCCCCTTGCGCGGTTCCCATGGTGTAGGTGAGTGAGCCCGGAGTGAGATCGCAGTTTTGCCATCCACTATCTCCGTCCAGCGGAGCGGCTCCTTCATTGATGAAGATTTCCGGCGTGTCCGTGCAATTCGCGGCAGAAAAAGCGACCGCCGTGGAGTTGGTGTATACGTTACTTGCAAGTGTGATCGCAGGAGCAGGGGCAGCGGTTTGGTCTGTGATCGTGATCGTGACCATCGTTACCCCGAGTGCATCGGTGAACGTGTCGTTAGCGATGAAAGTGAATGTGTCAGTTCCGTTATAGTTGGCTGCGGAGATGTAGTCACAACTGAGGTCGGTTCCATACGCACCGGTACCAATGCAGTTGGACAGTGTCCCGTGAGCGGGAGGCGTGATGATCTTATAACCCAAGGCCCCGCCGTCAATATCTGAGGCAGCGGAGAGATTAATGACGAGGTTGGTCGCGTCGTTGGTGCTCGTACTTTGGTCGACCGCCATGACGGGAGGATCGTTAACGGGAGCAACGGTGATCGTCACTGTGGCCGTGTTGGAGTCCGCGATACCGTCATTGGCCTTGTAGGTAAATGAGTCTGTGCCGTTAAAATTTGCCGATGGCGTGTAGGTGCAAGAACGACTTGTCCCGCCGGTGCAAGAAATTGAACCCGAAGCTGTGCTGGTGATACGAACATAAGTGAGCGAATCAGCTTCAGTATCTGTCCCCGCGGCGAGATCAAAAGAAAGAGCCGTGTCTTCGTTGGTGCTCACTGATTGAGTGGCCGCGAGGACCGGAGCATCGTTTTGAGGAGTGATCGTGATAGTCACGGTCGCCACCGCCGACGAGTCGGTCACACTGTCATACGCACGGTAAGTGAAAGTGTCGGTGCCGGACTCGTTGAGTGATGGCGTATAGGTGCAAGTTCTATCTGTGTCGTAGGTCACGGCGTTGATGCAGTTTGTGAGTGTGCCCTTCGTTGGAGCTGTGACGAGTTTGTAACTCAAGGTCTGCGCAGGAACATCGATATCCGTCGCGGCATTCAAGGTGAAGTTGGCAGCCGTATCTTCTGGCGTCGTCACACTTTGGTTTGCACCGATGGTTGGTGGATCGTTGCTGGCGCTTACGTTAATGGTGACTGTCGCGGTGTTCGAGTCGAGGGTTCCGTCATTCGTTTTGTAAGCGAACGTCGTGGAACCTTCAAAATCTGCCGGAGGAGTGTAGGTACAGTTTGTACTGGTGCCGCCCGTGCATGTGAGACTTCCTTGCCCTGGACTCGTCACGACGATGTAGCTGAGAGCATCTCCATCAGGGTCACTGCCGGCGTTGAGGGTAAAAGAAACAGCGGTGTCCTCGGCGGTGCTCACCGTCTGCGTCGCCGCCAAGGTCGGCGCATCGTTCGCCGGAAGAACTGTGATGTTCACGGTTCCGGCATTGGAATCGACCGTGCCGTCATTGGACTTGAATGTG
This sequence comes from Pseudomonadota bacterium, assembly GCA_027486525.1. Classification (GTDB taxonomy): domain Bacteria; phylum Bdellovibrionota; class Bacteriovoracia; order Bacteriovoracales; family Bacteriovoracaceae; genus UBA6144. The sequence goes on along the minus strand of JAIXOY010000187.1, from coordinate 16,248 downwards.
AAAGAATCCGCACCAGTGTAGTTGAGGACGGGTTCGTAGCTACACGTGTAATTTCCGGAAACGACTAAACAGTTTGAAAGTGTTCCATGCGCCGGAGATGTGACAAAAGTGTAAGACGTGCTGTCGGCATCGAGGTCACTGACCGTGCCGAAATTGATTAAAACGGCCGTCTCTTCCAGTGTTGTCACGGTTGTGGTCGCAGCGACTGTTGGAGGATTATTAGTCGATGTCACGGATAAGGTTGTGGAGTAGCTATCCAAACCACACGTAATGCTGATCGTCGCCGAGCGCGCGCCCTTAGCCGTGGGTTTGGCTTTTAGTCCGATGGGGCAATTACCGGAGGCACTGATGCTCGCGCCATCGCAGGCGTCGCTCACGATGAGGAAGTCTCCCGGATCACTACCGGCCAAGACAGCGTCATCACAAACTTTTGAGCCAACGACACCGGTGTTGGTGATGGCGAGAACGGAAAGCGCAGACTCGGCTTTGTTGAGCACTGAGCCGAAATCAATCACGGCCGGGCTCGAGCCTAGGATGGGTCTTAGGAGATTAAAAGGTGGGGTCTCTGAAATAGTTTGTTGGCCCAGAGTATCACTATACGTAATGCGAAGTTTCGCTCCGGTTAAGAGCAGGTTCGGCATGGTTAGAGTGGTGCTGAAGCTTGCAGCGACGTGAGGGCCGTTCGTGAGTGCCACCTGCGGCAGGGTGGACCAAGAAGATCCATCGAAGAACTCAAGATTAAAAAACTGCGAGTTCGATGCATGAGCCTCGGTCAGCGTCCAGGAGAACGTCGCCGAGTTATCGGCCGTGTAGTTGGCCTGCACACCTGTGAAACTAATCACCGGTGCGGTGGTGTCTAAGAAGAGTGTCGCTGTCTGTGCGACCGCCGAGATGCGATTGGCCGCATCCTTGGCCCACAACTTTAAAACCACACTGCCGTCGGTCGTTCTTTGAATATTGTAGCTCATGCTTTGCACTGGCCCGGCGGTGCATGAATGAACAAAATCTCCTGCGGTCGGGACCGTGTTGTCCTCCGTCATCGCGAAGGTGCTGAAGGTCTCACAGTTGTCATAGACCCCAGACGAGAGTGCACCCGTCGAAATCTCGAGATCAAGAGAGCGGGTCGTGCTGGGGTTGTTTGAGCTCGCGCCCAATGAGAAGGCAGGTGATGCCGCAGGAAATGAATCCGCAATCGCCACGGTGAAGGTAATCTCATGGTACGGCTTACTGCGGTCCACGAGCGCATCACCGGCGTTTTTGTGACCGACAAAATAGGTAAGGGTGATGGAAGCAGGGCTATTGGCCGAAGGCGTGTAGGCCCAGTTGCTCGTGGTAGAAACCAGCGCGCCATCGAGATGCCATTCGTATCCTACAACATAGGCCGGGTCCCATTGAGAGACGATCGCGGAGTACACGTAGGTCGTCTTCTCAACTAAGTTTTTGTGGAAAGTGAAAGAAGTGATATCGGGAGCGGCTTCTCTGAGCTCGGCAGAGCTGCCGCCGTTAAAGGTACTTTGGAATGCCTGTTTCAGCGTGGGGCTCAAATCAAGTTTTGCGTAGATGTCTTCGAAGTTGTCGTTAGGATCAAGGCTCTTTTTCACCATCGCGTAAAGATTGCTCAACATGCTTGGCGGGATTGAACTCACAGAAGGGGCAATACGAGTGTTGATCGTTTTGCTAATGAGGGTGGTGGCCTGGTCAAGGTCTTGGTCTTCGTAGAAGCTTGAGATGATGCGTTGGTAGTTGGTTGTGCAGCCCATGGTTTGGAGCATGTAGCGGTTAGGCGTGGCGGTGTTGAGGCCGAGGCTGGCGGGATCGAAATTGAATTCGGTAGAACTTCCCAGTTCCTCTTCCTCGATGGGATTATCCAGGAGGATCGACATATTCGTCAGGTCCATCAACAAAATGCGGGCATCGCTACAAACGTTCGCATAGGCCTGGGAGATGAGAGGATTCGAAACATGGGAGGCGATGAGGCCGACCAAAGGTTTAATCGTCCCTGATAAGCGCGCCTTCGCATCCGGAGCAACACTCTTGCTATTGCCGGAGGTCGCTGGAGTTGTCGACACTGCGTCGTCCGTCGCAACATTCGGTGCGTAGGGATTGACCCCACTAAAACGAATGCTCTTGTTGCCGGATTCTTCAGAGGTCTCGGGTTTTTTAGCTGCAACTGATGGGGCCTGGGGAGCAGAACGGTGGGCCGGTCCTTGCTCATGTTCTGCGAGGTCGTAAGTCGCATCGCCAACAGATGCACCAGCGGAGGTTAGTGCAGCGGTGAGAGATTTTTTTTGAGCGGCGGCCGTGATTTTTTTCTTTTCTGCTTCTTCCGCAGCTTCGATCGAAGCGGGACTGCGATAAGATTTAATCTTTTGCCCGTGGACCATGAGCGAATGTTCAAAGGGAACGTCTTCGAAAACAGACTCGTGTTTTGTGTCATCGGCGACGAGATAGATAGTCGTCAGCACCAGGCCCGCGAGAGCCAACGTTATAGCTGTTTTAGTAGTAAGGAATTCACGGAACATATTGTTTTCTTTCGGTATATTCTAAGTCCCAGCTGAGCCTAATAAATTAAAGATGGGCCAATGTGAGGCTTACCGGCTTAGCCTTTAGATGAGATGGTTTTTTTTGGTAGAAGCGCCTAGGATTGGTGGCAACTACGGATTGGAATCCGACAGGCGTAGTCGGTTGTTGGGTCGAAGTCTTCGCAATAGATTGCGAGCATCCATCTTGGGACGAGCGGTTCAACAAATATCCCGTCTTGAAAAACTAGGGAAGCACGTACTTCAGTAGCGCGCCAGGGCCAAGCGGTAAGTTGAACGTAATCCACGCAAACAGCATCAGCGACCAAGAGACTAAGAAGCCCATGGAGTAGGGAAGCATTAGCGCGATGACCGTTCCGATGTTGGCCTTCGGGTCGTACTTGTTGATGAACGCGAGGATCAACGGGAAGTAAGGCATCAAGGGCGAAATGATGTTCACCACAGAATCGGCGATGCGATAGGACGCTTGGCTGAGTTCTGGTGAAACGCCTAGGAGCATGAACATCGGCACAAAGATCGGCGCCATCAAGGCCCACTTCGCCGACGCCGAGCCGATCACAAGGTCCAGCAACACTGTCAGCAAAATGAATCCGAGCATGAGCGGAATCGGACCAAGATTAAGTGCACGCAACACTTCCGAGCCTTTCACTGCCATAATGAGGCCCATGTTCGAGATGCTGAAGAGCTGAATGAACTGAGCCGCGAAGAACACCATCACCAAGTACGGCGCCATGGTGACCATCGCCTCCTGCATCGCCTTCACCACATCATTTTGATCTTTGAACGTCCTTGCGGCAAAACCGAAGGCGAGTCCTGGGAGCGCACCGAACAAGAAGATGATCGCGACGACACCTTTCAAGGCTGCCGAGTGCAGGAAGTCCGGAGTCGCTGGATCACGCAAATAACCATCAGCGGGAATAAGACCGGCGAGTAAGAACAACACAAGTCCAAGGGCCACGAGGCCTGACCACAGCAAGCCGCTTTTTTCACTCGCACTCAGTTTCTCGAGGGTGCCGCGCGGACTTTCACCCTTGTATCCGCCTAAGAAAGGAAGGGTGATCTTGTTCGCGATCAGAGTCCCGATCCCGATGATGAGGAGAGAGGACGTCGCCATGAAGTAGTAGTTCGACAGCGGGCTCACGACATACGCGGTGTTGAGGATGCGAGCCGCTTCTTGCGAGATGCCGGAAAGCAAAGGATCCGCGGTGCTGAGAAGGATGTTGGCAGCGAACCCACCGGAGACACCAGCGAAGCAGATGGCGATGCCCGCGATCGGATTGAGGCCCGCGCTGTGAAACGTGAGACCGGCCAAGGGAATCAACAGCACGTAGCCGATGTCGCCCCCGGTGTGCGACATGACGCCGGCGAGCAACACCGCCGGAACCAAGAGGGCCTTCGGGGCCTTGAGCACGAGCACGCGCAGGAGAGTCGAGAGGAGACCGCTCTTCTCCGCGATGCTAAAGCCGAGCATCGCTACCAGCACTGTCCCGAGCGGTGCAAAACCGGTGTAGTTCTTCACCAAGTCCGTGATGATGGTTCGCAGACCGTGTGCGGAGAAAAGGTTAACCGCCGTGAGAGTCTCTTGAGAAACGGGGTGCAGCGCCGTGATGCCCATGAGGGAGAAAACCGCCGACAGGACGATCACGACAAACATGAGGAGCAAGAACATGAGCGCTGGGTGAGGGAGCGCATTGCCGGCGCGTTCGACACGGGCCAGGAAGCGATAGAGAAGAGAAGATTCATTCGTCATGGGTCCCTCGCGTGATAAATATTATTTAATGCTATCGTCTAGGTAGAAATTAAGTCCAGCGAATCCTACCTGTTGGGTTGCGCCTCTCTCTGTTGCTCGTCGAGCTCACTAAAGTCTTTTTATCAACTACCGACAAGCCCTTAGCTTTCAACAAAGTTAGGGAGATCGTATGTTTGTTTTTTTAGCGTTGTTCGGTGTTTCGCTGGCGTACGCTGCTCCCGATACAGAATTCCATTTTTGCACATTGACCGGAACCCCGGATGCGAACTTTCCGGCTTCTCTGGAGATTCAAGACCGGGTTTTTAAGGATGGTGCCGACTTCAACTCGAATCACGTACCGGGGCCAAAAAGCTTTCAAATCGTCCCCGCTGGTGCTGCTGTGAAGCTCAGCTACCTGATTCAGGAAAAAACATCCGCGGAGTATCGCTGCAAAGATTCAAGTAACGGACAGCTCGAGATCGGCTATCGCGGCTTAGACTGTGAAGCCCCCAGTCCTTTGCCAGGCTACCCCAAAACCTTCGAATTTCCAGAGCGCTCTCTTTTAGAAAATGAAGGTTTGCCGACATCGATCGGCGACGGTGAGTTCTTCGTCGAGGGGAGCGGGGTCGAAAATCCAACTCTCACGATCTCGAAGGTTTCAGTGTCGCCAGAGCGGGAGTACGCTTGTGTCGCGGGCCGAGACCCCGCTCGTTTGCAAAAACAGCTTACGTGTAGCACGACCGATATTGCTGTCGCTTTCCCGCGCAGCTTTAAGATCGATCCGGAAAACATGCCATCGTATTACTCCGACGATTTCGAAATCGAATCGAAGATGTACATAGCACGTTCAGTGGACGACAACAGCCTTTACCTAAGCCGAACGCTGCCGGATGAGAAAGCTTCCTACGATTGCCAAGTCAAGCCAAGTACTGCCCCTGGAATTCCGATCTACGTTTGTACGTCAAAAAAGAAAACAACTGGCTTTCCGGACACCTTTGAAGTGAGCGAATTGGATCTAAGCAACGAGAGAGCAGAGACGATGTCCCTTCCTGGAGGTGACGGAGAATACCTCGTCTCCGCGCTCGGATATTTAGCAGATGAAGGTGTGCAATTAATGCGCGTAACACCGGAGATAAGTTATTCCTGCAGTCCTCCCGCTGATCAGGTTCTCCCTTCTGCCTTGAACATCAACAGCGATTCGAGCAATGGTGGAAAGCCTGATGACAATGGCGTACGTGTTCCAGCTGGTCGCAACGGTGCAGGAAAACGATAGGAGGTAAAATGAGAACAACTTTTTTAGTTACAATCTTAGGCTTGTTTCTTACGGCCTGTGCCCACGAGACGGTCGATCCTACCCGAGCCGTCGCAAGCGCCCGACGTGTTGAGTACGTTCCAGAAACATCCGATGACATCGTCTATCTTTCGATGGAGCCCGTGATCGATGGAAAGAAGAGCTACGAGATGGAGTTGTCTGCCGTGAACCCCACGACGACCAACATGTGTGATTTTAGTGCCGCCTTCCAGATGGAAAATGAGCTCACGTTTTCGGCGAAGCGAGACGCTTGTGAGATCAAGGTTACCTTCGATTCCAAGAAATATCTTCGTGCCACCATCGAACAAACCGGACAGGACTTCGAGTGTGACTGCGGAAGGAATGTCTCCCTTAACGGTCGCATTAAGGTGAAGCGGTAAGCGCGAGACGCCACTGTTTACAGTGTTCACTCTGCCATTTCTGCCTTAGCAAAAACGTGTAACAAGTATTGTTCGCCAAAAAATCCCGTGCTCCGGGCCGAAAGCAGGCCTATGAGTGTCTCCAATTACTTTAACCGGAGCACTCATGAAATCGACGCTCGCCATCGGCATACTTCTTCTCTCCTCCATCGCACGTGCGGGGATCTTCGTCCCTGAGGTACTAAAACTTCCTTGCTACAACGCTGCGATTCTCTCTGCTCAGAAACAAACTCTGAAACTTGGCAAACCCGTGTCAGAAACGTCTATCACGAGTGCGAGAAACCAAGATGGAGTGTCTTCATTCATTGTGGTCGTGAGAGCGGAGTTTGAAGAACAAATGAATTCTGAAGAAAACGACATTTACTTTGGGATCGATGTGTTACGTCGCTCTGGGAAATGCGAGACACTCGTCGTCAATAATTTAGCTCAAAACTAAAATCCGGAGTTTATAATGAAACTATTCATGGGATTCATGCTGTTGACCACTGTCGCCCACGCGAGGCCCCACACGCTCATCAAATGCACGCCGATTGATGGGAGTGGGCTGAAAGCAAACTTTGTCTTTGATGGCTTCGATGACAAGTATTCTCACGTCACGGTTTACGAGAAGAACAAGAAGCTCTTTTCGATGTCGGGTGATACGAGCTTGAACCCGTGCCTTGAAGTCGACATGAGTGCTGGCACAGATACGGCCGAATCCTATAGCGATATCATCGCCATTTTCGCGGTTCATGAGATGGACGGCTGCCGAGGCCCTTTCAACTCAGCAAGGATTGGTCTTTCTGGGAAGCATGGAGCTGAGATCATGAAGGGGAATTTGTTGGTGACTCACAAGGGAAGATCGATGGAAGAAAAGGTGAAGTGTTCGGTGAAGGATGTGAACTAGGTTTAAATAAAAGAGGACCCGAATGGGTCCTCTTTTATTAATAATCGCCGAAGGCGATTGTGATCAAAAAAGATGGTGCCCGGGAAGGGACTCGAACCCCCACGATGATTAGTCGGAGGATTTTGAATCCTCTGCGTCTACCATTTCGCCACCCGGGCATGTTTGGTGATTTTAAAAAGCGCAGTGAGTCAAGTCAATGAATCCTTACGAGTTTCTGAGGAGCCTTAGATCTTGAATTCCTTTGGAAGTGCCTAGAATCGCGATTTATTTGAGAGCGATTTCATTTTTCTTTTATACTTTTGGAATGAATAACCAAACCACCGTTTTAAAGATCACCCACTACCTTTTGGAGAACACCTCGCAAAAGGTCTATACGATCACTGTTCCCATGAAGCTTGGCAGGGTCGGCTGCAACATCAATGTCGAAGACGCGAGTGTGAGTTCGCAGCACTGTCTACTTTTTCCCGACGGCATCGTGCTGAAAGTGCGAGATCTGAACAGTACGAATGGCACGTTCATCAATAAGAAAAAACTTTCGGCAGGCGAAGAAGCAACGCTGACCGAGGGTGACCAGCTGCAGTTCGGGAAGGCCATGTTCACTTATTCAGAGCAGCCGATTTCTGCGGCCACGGGAAAAGTTAAAAAAAAGACGGCGAGGGCCGATGTCTCCGCTGCACCTGGGTTCCGTCTGTCCTACCTGCGCTGGTTCGCCTACGTCGCCACTCTCGTGCTTTTCATCGCGCTCCAAAAGCCCAAGCCCATCAACTATTCTGAGAACCTTTTGTTCTTGCAAGATTTCATCGGAACTCAAAACGAAATGTTTGCTCAAATGGTGAAGGCAGCGATCTTCGTGCTCGTTACCTGCGGTGCTCATGCGTTCGTTTGCCACAGCTGGATAAATAATCGCAATTTCCCACGCTCCGGTTCCTTGCTCCGATTCGGGGCGTACTTCTTCGCATTCCTTTTCATGGGGATTGGAATCACCTTAACGGCGAGTCAGCAGACGGAGGCCCACTTCGATGTCGAAACGATCGTCGACTTACGGCCGAAGCTACTGCGACAAGTGGAACAGGGAGAAATCAAGAAAGCAGAGGTGAAAAGATATCTGCGCGCGGTCAACGACCTTCTGCAGAATCATCCAGACAACCTTCAGTCGGGCACACTCAAGATGCTGTCAGACCGGGACCAGAGCATGTTTAGAAAAATTCCTCAGGATCAATGGAAGTAAGGGTCTCGCTAGAGTTTCCCGAAATAATCCGTCGCTTCGATCAATTTCGACTTAATGCCGGGCTCAGAAGCTGAGTGACCCGCAGCCGGGATGATGTGCAGTTGCGACTCGGGCCAAGCCTGATGAAGCTCATAGGCCGAGGTGGCCGGACAAACGACGTCATAGCGCCCTTGCACGATCCAGGTGGGGATGTGGCGAATCTTGGAGACGTTTTTAAGTAACCAGCCATCTTCTTCGAAGAAACCCTTGTTCACGAAGTAGTGACATTCGATGCGCGCAAAAGCATCGGCGAACTCATCTCCCGCAAAGCGTTCGACAAAGGCCGGGTCGAAGAAGAGCTTCGACGTGGAGCCTTCCCACACGCTCCACGCCTTCGCCGCTTCGGTGCGCACAGTTTTATCGGGAGACGTCAGGCGCTTGTAGTAGGCGTTCAAAAGATCATGCCGCTCATTTTGCGGAATCGGCGCCAAGTATTTCGCCCAGGCATCGGGGAACAAGAAGCTCGCACCCTCTTGGTAGAACCAACGGATTTCTTTCTCACGCAAAAGAAAAATGCCCCGCAAGATGAGGGCAGTCACGCGCTCCGTGCACTTGATGGCGTAGGCGAGACCCAGTGTCGAGCCCCACGAACCGCCGAACACCGTCCACTTCTCGATCTTCAAGTGTGTGCGGATTTTCTCCATGTCATCGACCGAAGCCCACGTGGTGTTGTCTTTGAGCTCAGAGAACGGCGTTGATTTTCCGCAGCCCCGTTGATCAAAAAGAATCACCCGCCAGACTTTCGGGTCAAAGAACCTGCGCATGTTGGCGTCGACACCGCCGCCTGGCCCACCGTGAACAAACACAACCGGTCTGCCCTGCGGATTACCGACTTCCTCGAAGTACAAAGTGTGGAGATCATCGACCTCGAGCATGCCAGAGTTAAAGGGCTCGATCTCGGGGTAAAATTCGCGCATAACATCCTCTTTGAATTTTTAGCGAAGCCGGATCAGTTCTAGGGTTTCGCGCAGTCTGAAGCGCAAGAAATCATCTCCGAGATGCCTGCGAAGACTCTGGTTGTCGATGAGACAAGAAAACTTCAGATAGTCCAAAAGATACTCAGGCACCTGGATACTCATCAGCTTCAGAACATCATTCATGCCCTTCGCGAGGCTGATCGGGAAGGGAAAGCCCTTCGAGCCGACGAGGTCGAGGGCTTCGCGCAGAGAGATAAACTCACTGCCGGCCACGTTATACGTCCCCGTAGGAAGTTTACTGATTGAGCTGCAGAGGACCTGCGCCATATCAAACTCATGGATGAACTGGAAAAATGGATTGTAGTCTATCGGCCGCAGGGCCATCGGCGACGTCAGGTACCGGCTCATGGTGTTCTCGATCTGGGTGCCGACGATGTTGCACGGCCGCAAGACGACGGTTGAAAGCTCGTTCTGATGCTTCCACATGAACTGCCCACACATCTGATCCATCTCCACCACATCGCGCAGCTCTGGATGCTTGATGCTCGCCTTGAGCGGAGCATCTTCCGTGAGGAAGATGGAGTTATCCGGAAGCGCGCCGTAGACGTGGAACGTCGAGAGAATAACAACTTTGCCGACACCTGAGCGCAGGCACAGTTCCAGGATCCGATTCGTTCCCATCATAGAAATTTCTAAGCGCTTCGCGAGGACGTCGGCATCATTGGAACTGTGGGAGATGCGACCCAAGTGGAGAACGGCATCGAACTTATGGCTGCGGAAAATGTTCTCGAAGTTGCCGCGGGAGTACTTCATGCTTAACGTGGTCAGGCCGGGCAAGGGTGAGACGGTATCGAGAGCACGGGAATCCACTCCCAAGATGGTCCAGGTCGGATTTTCCGAGAGCATCAAGCGCGCTGTGATCTGTGCCAAGCCACCGGCCATGCCAATGATCAAGATATTCATTCGCGGTCCTGTCTGAGGATGAACTTCGACAGCGGTTTCCTGATGTCATCGAAGAAGGGGCGACGATGCTTGAGGCCAACGGTAAGCATTTTCTTGATCTGCCCCTCAATCCGCATGACCTGCTCTTTGATGTCTTTGTCCGGAGCTTCAGCGGAGAGATCGTCGGGAACGACGATCGGTTTTCCGATGTGGATATCGATCGGGGACGGCAGTGGGAAAAGATTGGCGGTCAGCGGGAGTGCCGGTAAGCTCAAAAGCTTGGCCAGACTTTTCACGTGCCAGGTGAAGGGGAACATTTCTTCAGCGCCGACAACGGCGATGGGAAGAATGGGCGTGTGTTGCTGTAGTGCGATTCGATAAAAGCCCTGCGTGAAACTTTGCACCTTATAGAACTGCGTGGTGTTCTTACTCACCCCGCGCACGCCTTCAGGGAAAACCAAAATCGATTCGTTGTGTTCGAGAAGGTACTGGCAATTGGCCCGGTCACCGAGAATGCTGCCGGTCTGAGCGGCGAAGTCACCCAAGAACGGAAGTTGCGCCATGAAACGTTCCACCATCGCGCGCAGAACACGGGGTGGTTGCACATCCATCAGGAACGCCATCGTGATGAGCATGGCATCGATGGGAATCTGTCCGGTGTGGTTTGAGACGACGAGGTAGGGAACGTCGCCGACATTCTCCTGGCCAAAAACCCGGACTTTAAAATAGCGACGGTAAAACGGAAGAATGGCGCGCAACGCTTTTTCGCACAGCTCAAGGTTGAAGCCCCAGGGGTCTTCGTAACCTGCGTATTTCACGCGCAAGACCTCGAAAACCTCTTTGATTTTCGCGTCGTCTTCCTGTGAGACGCCCCAGATGCTGCCGAAAGCTTGACTGAGATGCATGGGAAAAAAGCCTCTGAGCATTGCTGATTGAGCCGTTTAAGGCATAATAACGGCCATGCGTGATCCAAACAACGAGTCTTGGCGTAAAAAAGCGATTGGCGTTTTACAGGCCTGCGAACATGAGTTGCGCCGCACGACGGCCATCGGCATGAAGATGATCCACGCCTCGAAGGCCAGCGGCGATCTCCATGAAACTTATGAAGAGTTAGGCCGTCTGGTGGCAAAAGCGATCAAGGAAGGCGAGCTGGAGTGGAAGGAACCGCGAGTGCGGGTACTGATGACTCACGCCGAAGATCTGGAAAACCTTCTGCGCGACATGGAAAGCCAGGTGCAGGATTTGAAAAAGCCGCTCGACTAGATCAAGCTCTTCAAAAGAAAATTCATCATTCCTTCGATCACCTGAGGCACGCCGGTGCCCTTCTCCGCTGAAGCGAAGTAGATCTGCTTGACCCACTTATTCTGCTCGTAGATTTCCGGCATGCGTTTCTGGAGAACGAAGCGCTCGCTCTGCGTTTTGAGTTTATCAATCTTGTTAAAGACGAGGTACGTCTCGAGCTCGAACTGATGGATGTATTCTTGGAACTGCAAGTCGGCGTCGAGCAACGGGTGGCGGGCATCTTGCAAGTTAAGGAGCAACACTTTCCCACTGACACCTCTGAAAAAAGTGCTGAGAAGAATCTGCCAATTGCGACCCATCTCCTTCGAGACTTCGGCGTGGCCGTACCCAGGAACATCGAAAAGATAAAACTGCTTCGGAACTTTCTCGCCCTCGGGCAGCCAGTCGAACTTGAAGACGTTCACCTGTCGCGTGCGGCCCGGCGTCTTAGAAACCCGCGCGACGGATTTGCCGAAGATCGCGTTGATGAAGGAGGATTTGCCGACGTTCGAGCGGCCGATGAAGGCCACGCCTTGAGCGGCAGGGTGTTCACCCAGCCACATCGTGAGCTGATCGACCTTGTCGATGCCCATGAGAAATTCGGTTTTGCCTTTTTGAATCGCCATGGGGCCATTGTGCCTTTTGAGCGAGGATGCGTCTAGCGTTGCAGAGTTGAGATTTCCCGCAATCAGCAACGTTTTTCATGTTTTCCTTCATTCTGTTGCGCCATGTTCGCCCTCCACTAGGAGGACTTCATGCAACAACTCAAACTTACAGGCCTGCGTTACGGTGACAGCTGCGCGGTCATCACACCGGCGCGTCCCAGTCGACGGATTCCCCTCAATCGCACCAAGTGGGACATCGTACCCGAAGGAGATCAAGAGAGAGAAAATGTTCCTCTGATCAGTGTCCCTGGTGCACGGCCACGCTCCTTCCGCTGGCGCTTAGAGCTCGTCCCCGTGCAAGAAGAGTCGCGCTTCTTGCTGCGCTCGATTGATGGAACGCCGTTCACCGTGAATGGTCAGTGGGGCCGAGAAGCATTTTTGGAAGGCCACGATACCCTCGGACTGGACTCACCTGGGCGTCTAGAGTTTCGTCGCGAAGGTCTGACCGATGCTCATCTTCCTCCCGCCTTGCCGGAAGCCTTGCAAGATCCTCGGGTCCTCACTTCTTCTTTGCCAGTGCTGCTGCAAGGTGAAACCGGTACGGGCAAGAGTCATCTCGCCCGCGAGATCCATGCCCAGTCGGGGAGACGAGGAGCTTTCGTGACTTTAAACGTGGCATCCCTGGCGGCGGGATTAGTGGAGACAGAACTCTTTGGCCACAAGCGCGGCGCCTTCACGGGTGCCCACGCCGATCGGCCGGGTGCCTTGGCCCAGGCCAGCGATGGGACACTTTTTCTCGATGAGATTGATTCCTTAACACCCGAGCTGCAAGTGAAGTTGTTGTTGTTTTTAGATCGTGGGTGGTTTCGGCCCGTCGGTGCAGTCAGAGAGGAGCGCACCAACGCGCGCATGATTTTTGCCTCCGGTCGATCGCTCCGGCGCCTGGTGGTGGATGGTGGCATGCGAGCGGATTTCTACTTTCGCCTGGGACAAGGTGTCCTGGCCGATCTGCGGCCGCTGCGTGAGAACCCAGAAGAGATCACTCGTCACTGCCAGCTGTTTGGCATTGAAAACAAGGTCGTGGTGGGAAGCAAGCTGACAGATTTCTATCGCACTCTTCCGTGGCCCGGGAACGTGCGCCAGTTGTACGGCCATCTCTCCGCGAAGAAGATTCGCAGCAAAACGCGGAAGCTCGACTTCGATTGTTGGGATGAAAAGCTTCTTACCATGAGCAGTGATTTGAGCGGGATCGCAAGTTCGGAAGAGCCCTTGCGGTCCATGGAAGAAGTGAAACGCAACTATGCTCGGCAAGCTTTCCAGCGCTGTCGGGGTGAAGTCACTCGCACGGCGCGAGAGCTGGGTGTGAATCCTAAAACGTTGAAGGCGTGGTTGCAGGAAGCCTAGTGGGCGAGGATGTAAACGAGGCGGGCTTCTTTGATGTCACCCTCTACATGGTGGTTAACCAGAAACACGTTGAGTTCGGCTTTGAGCTTCTCGGTGATCATGGCGCGGCCCTCTTCGGTCATCGGAAAGGAAGGCAAGACGGGCTCGAGGGTTTGGATCAAATGATCGCGCATCTGGAACTCATTTTTTTCTAACCACCGTTTGGTGGCGCGGTTTGAAGTCACCACGCTGAAATCGATGATCAAAGCACGGAGCTCATTCAGGCCGGTGACGTAGACGGGAATTTTGACGTTGTTGAAGGTGAGCTCGCGCTCATCGATTTTATGGTACGCCGGACGACTGTAGGCGACCTCGGCCGCAGCCGGCGCACGCGAGGCGGTCTCGGCCTGCAACATTTTTTTGGATTGGATCACGATGCCCATGACCGAAAAGATCGAAGCCGTCGTGAAGACGAAGAGAATGATGAAGTGGGCAGGCTTGAGATTTGCGGCCCACTGAAAGAGATAAACGAAAGGCGCGGAGACTGCGGAGATCACGGCTTTGAGTGGAGAGTGCTGCTTAGATTTCTGGAAAGCCTTCTGACCGGCATCCAGGGCCGCTGCAAAAACTCCCATGTAGTCGACTTTGATTTTGAGCAGATCGCGAGGCTTCAGCTTCGGGCGGAAGTTTTTCCACTCCGTGAGCTTGAGTTTCAAAGCCAACCATTTTCTCTTCACCCAGGATGGACAGATTTTATCCCATACCAACATGAGCTTCTGGCCAAGCCACAAGAGCACGGTGTTGAGCAGGTCCTCGATTTTGAACAAGAAGTTCATCACGGAACTTATCGGGTATCGGCGTGCGCAACCTGAGGAAAAGCTGTTTAGTTGACCGAGGCGCCCGGGCATTCTTTGCCTGGCAGGCCTCCTTGTCTATTGCCCAGACAGGGGAGAGCCGAAAAGTGTGTAGGTTTTTGACGGAGGACCCATGAAAAGCATTCTATTTTTGATTCTAGTGCTCCCTTTGGTGGCCTGCACGATGGTTCCCAATCGGAGCTACCTCGCGGAGATGGAGGAAAACGACGATGCATTCTTCCAACCACGGGAAGACTTTCCCGTCGTCCCGGGGGACACCGGTCGGTCGTGGCGCACGGACCAGGCTTGGCAACGTCGGACACCAGCGAGCGAGACATCACGCTTGCGTGAACGGGAAGAGCATTCCCTGGAGAAAGAGTTGGCCAGGTTAGAAACTGCCCAGACTGAAGGTGCGGCTGCCCACTACCAACAGTACCGTGCGAAACTCGGCTCAACTTCCGAGCGCATTTATTTTCTACAACTGAAAAGCAAAGCTGATCGTGAAGAGTATCTGTCTTCACGTGGCTTCTTAGCTGAGACAGCACCCGTCATGCCATTCGAGCACCATTGGGCCGTTCAGCAAGGGGAGCTTGTGCCAGGGATGAGTAAAGATGAAGTGGAAGAATCATGGGGCCGTCCCGATCGCGTCGACTTCGCTGGCAACCCAACCTATGAGAATGAGCGGTGGATGTACCGCCGCGATGGCGCAGCGAAGTATATTTTCTTTGAAAGTGGCCGCGTCGGAGGCTGGACCTCAGCTGCTCGATAGGGACAAACCGCACTTTCCCTTGGTAATCTAGGGCTTCGCCTCAGACCAAGGGAATGCGATGGAATACACACTCGAATTTGAGAAACCTGTTTTCGAATTAGAAAACCAAATCCGCGAACTCAAGCTTGCTTCGGAACGTCCGAACATCGACCTCACGGCCGAGATCGGCGCGCTGCAAGCGAAGGTCGATAAACTCATCGTTGAGATTTATCAAAACCTCTCGCCATGGGAGCGCACACTTCTTTCGCGCCACCCAAGCCGTCCCCATGCCATCGACTACATCGAAGCGTGTGTCACTGACTTCCATGAGATCCATGGCGACCGCCGTTTTTCCGATGATCCGTGTATGGTGTGTGGCTTCGGTTATCTCGACGGTCAGCGCATTGCGGTCATCGGGATCGAGAAAGGCCGCAAGACCCAAGATAAGATTCGTAACAACTTCGGCATGGCGCAACCGGAAGGCTACCGTAAAGCCTTGCGCTTGATGGAGATGGCTTCGCAGTTTGGCGTACCGGTTCTGACTTTCGTTGATACTCCGGGTGCTTATCCAGGGATCGGTGCGGAAGAACGCGGCCAAGCTTTGGCGATCGCGGAGAACTTAGAAAAAATGTTCGGCATCAAAACTCCCATCGTCACCGTTGTGATCGGTGAAGGTGGTTCTGGTGGTGCACTTGGTATTGCGATCGCTGATCGCGTGCTCATGATGGAATTCAGCGTGTACTCGGTCATCTCACCCGAGTCCTGTGCTTCAATCTTGTGGAGTGATCCCAAGATGGCAGAGACGGCCGCCAATGCCCTTCAGCTCTCGCCGAACAAAGCGGTAGAGTTGAAAGTGATCGATGGAGTTGTGAAAGAACCCGTGGGCGGTGCTCATCGCCACCCGGCCATCGCGATCCAGTCTGTGAAAGAAGCTGTCGTGCGCGAGTTCAATGTCCTTAAAAAAATTCCTACCGCAAAATTGCTCGACGAGCGTTTTGAAAAATTCCGTCGCATGGGCAACGACACAATTACAGGTGCCGATGCATGAGCGTTTATTCAATGACAGGATTTGGCCGCGGCGAAGCCACGGCCACGAAGTGGAACGTCGTCGTAGAGATCAAGACGGTGAACAATCGTTTTAAAGATTTCCGCTTCAAGATGGGCTCTGCACTCTCGTCACTAGAGTTCGACATGCGTGGCCAACTTGAGAAACAATTCAAGCGCGGCACGTTTGATATTGCCGTCACCTACCAGCGCCGGCCCGATGCGCCGACGGAATCAAGTCTCGACACGGCGAAGGTTAAAGCGTGGCTTGAGACCATCATGCCGTTGCTCGAAGGCAAAGTGCAGATGAGTGCATCGCCG
>JAIXOY010000130.1 GCA_027486525.1 Pseudomonadota bacterium | reverse complement strand
CTCCCGCAACGCAGAAAATCGCTGAACCAGTTGTGGCAAAAGTTGAAGCTCCTGTTGGTCCAACTTGGGCGCAGCGTCTCTCAAACGGACTGTCACGCGCACGCCAAGATGTGTGGGCCAAACTCGCTCTCGCTTTGGGATCTGATAATTCATCTTTCGATGCCGCTGAAGAAATTCTCTACACCGCCGATCTTCCCCCTGTTCTTGTGGGAGAACTCATAGAGGAATTGCGCCGTCGTCGCGGAGATTTCAGTGATGAAGCCAGTCTCAAAGCTGTGCTCGCCGATTTCTTGAAAGCAAAACTTAATCCCGTTCAGCAAAATGCCGTCGATCCTCTCGCGAATAAATCTAAGCCACGTGTGATCATGATCGTCGGTGTGAATGGTGCAGGTAAAACGACCACCATCGGGAAACTGGCCGCCAAGTTACAGTCACAAGGTTCACGCGTGCTCGTGGGCGCTTGCGATACTTTCCGCGCAGCGGCCGTTGATCAATTACAAGTTTGGTGTGATCGCGCCGGCGCAGATATTGTTCGTGCGAAAGACGGTGCTGATCCAAGTGGTGTGGCCTACGATACCGTTGCGCGCGCCATGAAAGAGGGACACGATTATTGTTTAGTCGACACTGCTGGCCGTCTTCATACGGCGACAGGACTCATGGATGAATTAGCGAAAACGAAGCGCGTCATGAGTAAGGTCTCACCGGATTATCCCCACGAGGTTTGGTTGGTTATTGACGCCATCACGGGTCAGAACGCACTGAAGCAAGCACAAGAATTTCACAAGGCCTTAGGCTTGACCGGTTTGGTGTTCACCAAGTGCGATGGCTCGGCGAAGGCTGGCAGTGCCGTTGGAATTGTGCAGCAACTCCAAGTTCCCATCACTTATATTGGTGTGGGTGAGAGCGTGGACGACCTGCAGCCCTTCGTTGTGAATGAGTATGTTGAGGCCTTAGTAGGCCTTTCAAAGGCTTGATAATTATTGGGTTTCATTGACTTTTATGGGGGCAGAGCCTACCCTTAAGTCTATGACTGATAGAGGTCAGGAAAATGAAGTAGAGATTCTCGGATGCCGTGTGAAAACGCGTCCTGAGGACGATGACCGAGAGATTGCACAAACCGTCATTGCACAGGTGCAAAACGAAGTGGCTGAGTTGCTTAAAGCACGCCCTTCCATGCGCCAAACTGATGTTGCGGTATTAGTCGCCTTAAAGTTGGCGACAGAAAAAGTGAAGCTGGAGCAAGAGTTTAAAACGGCCGTATTGCGTTTGGAAGGTTCGGTAGAACAGGCCATGGCGCAGTTACAAAACCGCTCGTAATGAGCGTGAAAGAGACTCTAAGGAATGACATCAAGCACGTCCTGCGTGGCTTGAGCACCGAAGAGATCAACCGTAAGTCTCACCTCCTCGAATCGCAGCTTCTGCAATATCTCACCACTCTCGAAAACAATTTCCCCTTATCAGTTGTTGGCCTCTATCTTCCACTGCGTGGGGAACCGCGCTGGGATTTGAACCGCTGGGCAGAGTTTCCATGGCAGTTGGCATACCCTTCGCCGAAAGATGAGGGGATGCACTTCCTGCTACCGACTAGGCCGTTGCCGCATAAAGGGCATTGGCTAGGCGAGGGAAGTGAGTGTGAGCCTGATGTGATCGTGGTGCCGGGTTTGGTATTTACCGAGCAAGGCCTTCGGGTCGGTCGTGGCGGTGGTTTCTATGATCGCCTGCTGGCGTCCTGGAAACCGAAAGCCGGCTGTGTTGGTGTTTGCTTTGAAGAACAACTGCGTGAAGGGTTTAAACCTGAAGCGCATGATAAAAAAATGAATCTGATAATCACGGACTCTCGAGTGATTGAATGCAAAGGATGACTTTATGACAGAATCAATTATTTTCGCAGTGGTGGGGGTCCTCATTGGGGCCGTCGTCGCTTTCGTTGTCGCCAAGTCGAAGAATGCACAGGCGGATAAGTCTGCTGCCGATGAAGGCACAAGCTTGCTCGCAAAAGCCAAAGCTGAGGCGGAAGAGTTGCGCAAGAATGCACGCAACGAAGCTAAACAAGTCGTACGTGAAGAGCGTCAGCAGCTTGAAGCGGATATGGAGCGCAAGAAGAAAGGCATCGCCGATCTTGAGCGTGGTCTGACAAAAAAAGAAGTCGCTCTCGAGCAGAAGACGGAAGATTTGCAAAAACAAATCGAGCGCACAAAAGCCAAAGAAACTGAATTCGAAACCAAAGCTGAGAAGCTCGATGGTGAGTTTAAGAAAGTTCAAGAGAAGCAGGAAGAGCTCGCCGGCAAACTTACGGCGATTTCAGGTTTGACCAAGGAAGAAGCCAAGAACCAATTGATCGCTTCAGTTGAACAAGAAGCGAAGGTTGAAGCGGCGAAGCTCATCATGCGCATCGAAGAAGAAGCCAAAGAAGAAGCTGAAAAACGCGCTAAGCGTGTGGTCGGCATTGCGATCCAGCGTTTTGCTGGTGAGTACGTAGCAGAACAAACTATCTCGACTGTCGAGCTCGCTGATGACGGCATCAAAGGTCGTTTGATCGGCCGTGAGGGCCGTAACATTCGCGCCTTCGAGCAAATCTGCGGTGTGGACTTGATCATTGATGACACCCCAGGTGTTGTGACCATCTCCAGCTTTAACGTTGTTCGTAAAGAAATTGCGCGTATGACTATTGAGCGCCTGATGGCCGATGGCCGGATTCACCCAGCTAAAATTGAAGAGTTCCATGATAAAGCCAAGCACGAAGTTGAAACGCGTTTGCGTGAACTTGGTGAGAAAGCTCAAATGGAAATCGGTGTTCACGGTATTCACCCTGAAATTCTGAAACTAATTGGCGCGCTTAACTGGCGTACCAGCTACACACAAAACCAATACCAGCACGCTCTTGAGGCCGCTTTCATCTGCGGTAACATGGCGGCAGAACTTGGCCTGAACGTGAAGCAAGCACGTCGCGCAGGTCTCATGCATGACATTGGCAAAGTGCTTGATGCTTCAGCGGAAGGCTCACACGCTGTGATCGGTGCAGACTTCGCGAAGAAGTATGGAGAGTCACCGGATATCGTTCACGCCATTCGTGCTCACCACGATGATGAGAAGCCAGAATCGGTTCTTTCTCACCTGGTTGCAGCGGCCGATGCGCTCTCTGGTGCTCGCCCAGGCGCACGTAAAGCTCTTAAAGAAAGTTATGTGTCTCGCCTGACAGATATCGAAAAGATCGTGAACAGCTTCGAAGGTGTAACGAAGAGTTACGCGATTTCAGCTGGCCGCGAGATCCGCGTCTTAGTGGATAATGAGCGCTTGAACGATGAGCAAACCATCATGCTCAGCCGTGATATTGCTAAGAAGATCGAGCAAGAGATGAGCTATCCAGGAACAATAAAAGTTGCTGTGATTCGCGAAACTCGCGCCGTCGGGATCGCCAAATAATGAAGTGGGCGGTTGTCACGGGATCAAGTTCAGGACTTGGCCTCGCGATGACCGCGCACCTGCTCGACCAGGGCTGGAATGTTGCCGGCGGCTCACGCTCAGGCACGGACATCGAACACGAAAATTTTTACGATCTAGAACTCGACGTCACTGACGAAGTGGCCGTTGAAGAGTTTTATGCAACCTTGCGTGAACTCACCCCTAAGGTGCATCTCTTTATTCAAAACGCAGGTATTTGCGAAATGTCGCCGGCTTCAAAAAGTGACGCGGAATTTTTCGGTAAACACTTAGCCACCAACACGCTGGGTGCGTTCCTCATGCTCAAGGGTCTGAAGCCATTCTTAATTGATGGTGAAACTCATATCATCTCGATTCTTTCAGCAGCGGCAAAATTCGGTTATCCGGATATGACGGCCTACAACGCTTCTAAATTTGGTCAGCGGGGATTACTAGAATCATTGCAACGTGAATGGAAAAACCATCGCTTGCGTTTTACTCCTCTCTATCCAGGAGCGATCGATACCCCTCTCTGGGGTGGGTTGCAGGCCGATTTTTCACGTGAGAGAATGTTGCCAGTTGAAGACTTTCTTTATGTCTTCGACTTTGTATTGAATGCACCTGCGAATATTCGTTTAGCTGATCTCACGTTCTTACATCGAGACGGTTTTTTAGAATGAGAAAACATCTTCCATCTACCCAAGAATCTCTCGAGCTCCTCGCTCTTGGTTTGATGGTATGTGGACTGCAATGGGCCCTTCACTCTTGGGGATGGACTGCGCTCTTTAGCTTGGGCTTCGTTTGGAACTGGGCTGTCTTAAACGGGTGGGTCATGCAAAAAACCCAAGAGAAGAAATACCGTTTTTCAGTTTTACGAGGCATCACGCTCATTCATCGCTTCATGCTGGCCCCTTTCAAAGATTTCCCACGCTTGAGAAGTTGGATGGAAGTTTTGCCGGCAGGCCTCGCCTTCGGATTCTTGGCCTATGTTTTTGATGCCCCGGTGCCTTGGTGGGCCGCGGTGCTTGGTTCTTTGGCGTTCTTGCTCGTTCGCCGTCAGATCACAACACTACGTCTATGAAGCTTGTGCCCGTTTCGGTGGCGATGTTCACGCGTCCCACTCCTTCTGGATTTGAAACCTGGATTCAGCAACGCACTGATGGCCCGCTCAATGGTCAGTGGGAATTTCCTGGGGGGAAAATTGAAAAAGGCGAGGATGCTTGGCAGGCC
Source organism: Pseudomonadota bacterium (assembly GCA_027486525.1). Classification (GTDB taxonomy): domain Bacteria; phylum Bdellovibrionota; class Bacteriovoracia; order Bacteriovoracales; family Bacteriovoracaceae; genus UBA6144. Next base: position 6,869 of record JAIXOY010000130.1, on the reverse strand, counting down.
TTGATGCGAGAAATCTTCGAGGAGACGGCTGTCGTTATCACTGGAACTGGCAAGCTTTTGGGTATTTTCTCCCACGATTATGGCGATAAACGCGTCTTGCTGCATGTCTACCAAGTTCCTTGGGAAGAAAGCCTAAGTCAGGCCGCAGGCCTTGCTGTGCCGCTGCTCAAAGCAAGCACCGGCCGTGAGTGGGAACTCCCTTTGCTGCCGGCTAACTTTCGTTTGGTTGAACATCTCTGTCGCGCCCTTTATGATGGGGATCATGAGCGCCCTACTGCCTGATATCCTCAATCATTTTCTTTTCTCCCTTGCGTTGGGCACGGCCCTCTTCAGTTGGATCACGGATCCGAAACTAACGGGCGCTGGCTTCATGCGTTTGATCGTCGGACATGGCTTTATCTTTTTAGTTTTAAGCGTATTACTGTTTGTTCTCTTCAAGGGAATGCCGCCAGCTTTGTGGTTAGGGCTCGAAGCACTGTTGGCACTCGTTCTGGGTCTTCAGTGGAAGTTTCATCCTGATCGTCGTTCGGCATCGATGTGGCTGCTCTTTGTGGCACAAGTGTTACTCACGCTTTTGCTGTTTATGGGCACGGCTTCGAGCGAAATCTCCTTTGTCTTTCTGCTCTCTTCTGCTCTTTTCCTCGGCATCACCCACTACGCCATGTTATTGGGTCATTACTATTTGGTGGTTCCTAAGCTCACTGAGAAACCGTTGCTGGTAAGTTTGCGAGTTTTCTGGGGCTTTCTGGCTTTGAAAATGATCGCTTCAGCCTGGGCCACGTGGCAGGCAGCGCCTTACCTTACGGAAGGAACGGTCTTGGGTGATGGCTATACGTTTAACTGGCTGATCGTTTCTATGCGCTGGTTATGGGGTTATGGGGCCTTAGCGATACTCTCTGTATTTGCGTGGAAGCTTTGTCGCATGCGATCCATTCAAAGTGCGACTGGTGTTCTTTACATCATGGTGTTTTTCGTTTTTATTGGGGAGCTTCTTTCCGTGTACCTCTTTTTAAGAAACGGTTTGGCGATATGATGCATGTACAGATTACTTGCTCTCAATGCGGCTCAGGCGTTACGGTGGCACCAGCTGTCGCTGCGACGGCTGCCAAGTGCGATGTGTGCTCTCATGTGACTGGGCTCAAGTTTGAGCAAGCCCACGTCGACGCCCATTTGGAAGATTGTCCGGTCTGTGCGCGAAAAGATTTTTATCAGCAGAAAGATTTCAATCGCAAAATTGGTGTCGTGCTTTTTGTGATGGCAGCTTGCTTAGTTCCATGGACGTACGGCTTGAGCTTGTTGGCCCTTTATCTCATGGACGTTTTTCTGTTCCGCAAACTCAGCATGATCGCCATTTGCTACAAGTGCAAAACCATCTTCCGCAACGTCGCTAATATTCAAACGATCCCTGGCTATGATCATGAAATGAATGATCGCATCGTGTATTCTGATCATGATTTTAAGGGAAAACCTCTCTCTCACTAAGTGCGTGACGCGTTAAGTCCGCGTGACTCTGTTCACCTTAGACTCCCAACTCATCCCATGCTACGATTCCTTGGAAGTTTCAGGAGTTAGACCATCGAACCCCCACCCGTTCTGTTCTTTTTGGCCTTGTGCCGTTTTCATTTCTCTCCAGGAGTTAGAGCTTGAGTCCATTTGTTGAATGGATGTCATTAGTCATCGGACTCATGGTCTCTGCATTTTTCTCAGCTTCTGAAGCGGCGTTGATGTCCATCTCAGTCGATCGTACGAAGCAACTCATTGAAGAGGGTGGCTCTCGTGGTAAGGCCCTCCAGTTTCTAGCCGAACGTCCAAATCATATTTTGACGACTATTTTGGTGGGTAACAACCTCGCCAACGCGTTCATCGCATCCATGACCACCTCGATCGCCACACGCTACTTCGCTGACGATGCCATCGCACTTTCTGTAGGTGCTGCCACACTTTTCATTCTGGTTTTTGGTGAAATCACGCCAAAGACATTTGCTCGTGTGAATGGTGAGAAGTTGGCGCTTCCGTGCATGTTCGTGCTCCGTGCGCTCTATTATATTTTTTATCCTGTGGTGCAGGCTTTCGTTTGGACCATCCAAGCGATCCTCGGCAAGAACGCTCAGCTTGAAGGCCGTATCGTTACTCGTGACGACATTGAGTTCATGGTCAACCGCGCTGAAGAAGAACGCACCATTGATTCAAAGCAACTCGATCTCTTGAGTTCGATCTTGGAATTTCCAACCATCAAAGTTAAAGACATCATGGTTCCTCGCCAGAACATCATTGCTCTGGAAAGTGTCTGTACCTACCAAGATGTCTTGAAACTTATTCGCGACGTCGCCCATAGCCGTTATCCGGTTTATGGCGAGGACATCGACGATGTGCTGGGTTTCCTCCACGTAAAAGATCTGGCGTTTGTGAATGACACAGAAGAGAAGACCTTCAAGGTCACTCAGTACATCAAACCGCCGTTCTTCGTTTACGAGCACATGAAGATCCAAGCGGTGTTCGACCACATGAACCGCAAGAAAGTTCACTTGGCTCTAGTTAAAGATGAAAACGGCATCGTCGTCGGGATGATCACGCTGGAAGACATCATGGAAGAAATCATGGGTGAAATCCAAGATGAGCATGATGAAGACGACGACGGTGTTCCGGGAGTAGAGACGGAAGAGGGGATCATGGTCCCATCTAGCATCTCTCTGCGTGATCTCTACAACGAATACGATGTGAAGATCCCACTCAACGATAACTACTCAACACTCACTGGCTTCTTGCTTGAACACCTGGGAAATAACTTCCCACGTAAGGGCCAGTTGGTTTTCTGGGATGGTTTTTCTTTTGAACTCACGCGGGTGAAAAACTACGAGATCAAAGAAGTGAAGATCAAGAGCGTCGACGGCGAACAGCACATCTATAAGAAAGGTGGCGAAGAAGAGTCGGAAAGTGATGCCATGACGAAATCGGGTTCTCCGAAGTGAGCAGCACAATCTACCCAGTTGCCGTCATCGGTGGCGGAAGCGCGGGAGTGATGGCGGTTCTGCGGTGTGTGCTCAATAATGACGAATGTCTTTTTTTTCCTGGCTCGGCGAAAGATCGCAAACGCTCACGCGCCATGTGGGTGCGCAAAATTGAAAACATGCCAGCTCACCTTTCTTATGAGCGCGGTATCGAGCAACCCAACAACGAGACGCTCGATTGGATTGCTCAATCGAGTTTCGCCCGTAACCTTCATTTAATGAAAAGCACAGGTGTGGAATCGCTCACCCGTGATGCCGCTGGAATCTTTCATCTCACAGATCATAAAGGCGCCGTTCACCAGGCTCGCCACATCATTTTTTGTACCGGTGTGATGGACGTGCAGCCACTGATCAGTGGAACTATCGCTCCGATTCTTCCTTACGCAAATCTACAAACGGTGGATTATTGCCTTCGCTGTGATGGGCATCACGTTAAAGAGAAAGCCACGGCGATCATTGGCCACACCAAAGGTGCGGCCTGGGTTGCGATCATGCTCTATGAGCGTTATCGCCCGTCGGCCATGTACATTTTACTTCACGGCCAAGCTTCTCAGATCGATGCAGAGACACAGGAGCTGCTCGATATGTACGGAATTAAAACTCACGAAGCAGAGATCTCGAAGGTGTTGGGTGATCCCAAGAAAGGTATGCTGACAGGTTTCAAGCTTGCTGATGGCACCGGACTGCATGCAGAGATGGGCTTTGTTTCACTAGGTATGCTGGTTTATAGCGATCTTGCAAAACAATTGGACGTGAAACTAGATGAGCGTGGTTTTGTCATCGCCGATGCACAAGGACTTACAAGCGTGCCCGGTTTCTATGTGGCCGGCGACGTCATGGCGGGAACCAAGAAACAAATTTACACTGCTTGGGATACTGCCGTGAATGCAGCCGATGCCATCAACATGAAATTGCGTTCAGCTCGAAGAGCTGAAGACTTGAAGAAGTTTCGCGGGAATTAATTTTTTCGTGCCAGCGGAAGAATGGCGATGTCGCCGCACACTTTCGCGCGACATGATAAACGGATGTGCTTTCCTTGCACAAAATCCGGACCTAGGTTCTTGCGGTACTCATCACAAATAGCATCAATGGTGTTTTGTTCAATGACTCCGGCCGGGGCTAGTTTGTCTGCGCCTGACACCACATCAATGCGACAAGCTCCACAAGAGCCTGATAAACAGCCGTGAGGAAGCTCAACGCCTAGGTCGGCGAGCGCATCGTAGAGAATGGAATCAGACGGTATTTCTAACGTCTGTTGGGTGTCTTGAATTGACACTCTGGGCATAGGATTGCTCCTTGTCAAAACGGCCGCGTCACCGGATAGTTGAGCCGCTCTTTTGAGAGTGTAACTGACTTCAACGCGCCGGTCGACCGGCATTTGTGAGGACCCCCATGATGACTTTTGAAAAAATGTACTCAATGGGCCACGAAGAAGTGGTCTTTTTCCAGGACAAGACCTGCGGTCTAAAGGCGATTATTGCTATCCACGACACAACTCTCGGGCCAGCGCTAGGCGGCACGCGGATGTGGCCCTATGCCAGTGAAGAAGAGGCGCTCGTTGATGTACTTCGACTTTCTCGTGGCATGACGTACAAAGCTTCTGTCTCTGGACTTAATCTCGGTGGCGGCAAAGCTGTGATCATCGCCGATCCTAAAAAAGATAAGAGCGAAGCTCTGTTCCGCGCTTTCGGCCGCTTGGTGGAAAGCTTGAACGGTCGTTACATCACAGCTGAAGATGTGAACATCAGCGTGGATGATATCGATCACATCTTCACTGAAACCAATTTCGTGACCGGTGTTGCTCTCCACCACGGTGGATCAGGTAACCCAGCTCCTTACACAGCGCTTGGCGTGTTCCGGGGAATCGAAGCATCGTGCGCGAAAGTCTACGGCAACCGTTCTGTGAAAGGGCGGACCGTGGCTGTGCAAGGCGTAGGTTCTGTAGGCCTTGAACTCTCTAAACTTCTGCACGAAGCAGGCGCCAACATCGTCTTCACCGATATTAGCGAGAAAGGCATTGAGCGCATGAAGGAAGCTGTTCCTTCAGCTAGGTTCGTACAGGGTCAGGAAATTTTCTCAACCGCAGCCGACATCTACTCGCCATGCGCACTAGGCGCTTCGATCAATGATGAAACCATTGGCATGCTTAAGTGCAAAATCGTTGCGGGCGCAGCAAACAACCAGCTCAAAGAAGACCGTCACGGACAAATGTTGAAAGACCGTGGCATCTTGTACGCACCAGACTACTTGATCAATGCGGGTGGCTTGATGAACGTTTCCATCGAGTTCGAAGGTTGGAGTGATACGAAATCAAAACGTATGGTCGATACGATTTTTGAGACGACGTTGAAAGTCTTCAACATATCAGATGAGCAGGGCATCCCTGTGAATAAAGCAGCTGACGTGTTGGCGGAGAAACGTCTTGAGAGCATTCGTCACATCAAGTCGAACTACCTCGGGCGCTCAAACACGCATCGCATGCCGGGGCAGAAGCGTCGTTTCTAGTAAACGCCGTGCTTAGCATTCAGATAGTTGATGATCGGCGCGAGCTGAGCATCAGTGAGAGCGTTGTTGGTGAATGAGAAAACCTCTGCGATTTGGCCGCCAAAGTTGGTGTTCCCGAGACGTTGAGTGACGGCAACGGTTTGGTTGGCACTGAAACGAACCACAAGAATATAATTGGTGTTTGCCGCCAGGGCAGGTGCGCCCGTTGTTGCGTTTGCAGTAAGTGTTGTTCCGTTACGTGACCAACCGGCTTGAGCAGTGCCACCATATGTGAGTCCTCCCGCCGCCGTGACTTGGACGCGGGCATTCGCTCCACCGGCCGAGCTGTGGAATAGATCCTGCGCTGTCATCGTCGCAATTTCTGTGCGGAACACAAACACCATCGTTCGAATCGCCGCCACACCACTCGTTGGATTCAGGTTAAGGAAGTCAGAGTTGCCATCAAAAACAATGTGCCCTCTGTTGCCAGTGCCAAATCCACTCGTACGGTACTCTGGTTGCGCTGTCGTCGTGACCTGGTTCATGTTTATGCTATTACCTGTTTTATCTGTAACGACGGAAACACACTGTAAAAGACCGCAAGATACAGTTGTGACCGTAGAAGGGACATCGAAGTCCCACCACGCGGTCATGCCCGGATAAGTGAGATAGATCCCAGATACTGTTGGAGAGTTGAGGGAGAGATTCGCGTTATTGGTGTTAGCATCACGAATCGTCCCTGTGGAGTTGAGGTCGATGTTGCCGCTGTTTCCAAGGGCCAAGCCGTCGAGGTCTATGTCAGTTGCGTTCAGGGTGTGCGTGAAGGTGAGTGTGGCTGTGCCGGAGCCAGAGGTGTAGGTCGCATACCGTGTCGTTCCACCGATATTGAGAACCCAGCGTGGCGTGTTCGTCACGGTTACTATCTGGTCAAACGTAACGGTAAATGTCCAGCTCACATCGTTGATGTCGTAGAGCGAACTTGCCGGCACTGTAGTGCTGATCACCGTGGGTTCGTCACCATCTACCAAAACCGCAGATGTGTTAGGAAGAGTAAAAGTTAGTGAAGCATTCACATTATTGGCACTTCTGATTGTGCCACCGCTCAGTACCAGTGGCGAAGCCGTAACGACCCCATTGTTGTCAACGTCATTGGTAGGAACCGAATATCTGAAAGTCAGGGCCGTCGTGCCGGAGCCGGAAAGATATGTGGCCGTGCGAGAGGTCGATCCAACAGTGAGGCCAAGTGTTGGGCTCCCCGTTACTGTTACGGCTTCTGAGTAGTTCACGATAAAATCTAGGTTCTGGGCCAGCAGGTAAGTTGCGTTCGCCGGAGGAGTCACTGAGGAAATCGTCGGAACCGTCGCGTTGACGAGTACG
>JAIXOY010000107.1 GCA_027486525.1 Pseudomonadota bacterium | reverse complement strand
CAGGACGATGAGGATAAAGATGAGGCGAGACATAAGGGCTCCTTAATGAACCGTAGTTGAATGTTGAGGTTGAAGCTGCAGCTCACCCTGGTAGGCACGAGCGAGGTCGTCCAGGCGGATGAGCGCATCGTAGTGAGCAATCGCCCACTCGCTGAAGTCACGGAGATACAAGAGTTCCACTTCGATCAAACGATCGAGCGAAGTTTGGCCGGCGTCGTACATCGCCCGTTCGCCGCGCAGATAGAGGGTTGTAGCGTCGAGCGCGACGGTTTCTTTGGCGAAGGAACCGACCTGGCGCTGGAACTTGTGGTAGGCGACGAGCGCCCCCGAGTTGACGTTGGCAGCGACGAGCTCTTTGTTTAGCTGTGCTTCTTTGACTTTCGAGCCTGCCACTTTCACGCGTGACCAGTGGCCGAAGCCGAGGCCGCTGAACGACAGGATGGACCACTTCACCGAACTCTTCGCACGACGAGCGGCTTCGATGCGGTACTTGGCAGAAACGATCTCGGGCGAGTTCGCCACCGCGCCGCGGACCACTTCGCTGGCCGGCGTCTGGAGTGAGCCAGGAGTCAAGAACGGACGCACCGGTGCGAGATCGAGCGTCACCTCCGGGCCCTGGCCGATGAGTTCGTTGAAGGCGGCTTTCTCCTCCGCCAGGTAGCTCTCGAAGCGGAGCGCGATGTCGCGCAGATCGAGCAAGCGGATCTCGATGCGCTGGCGATCCTCGAACTGGCCCAGGCCGAGGGCGATCTGCTCGTCGACGACGCCGAGGAGCTCTTCCATCAAGACGATCTCTTGCTGCATGAGCGCGAGGCCCGCTTCCTCTTTGAGGATGGTGTAGTAGAGAGTCGCGATCTGATTTTTAACGTTCTCGCGGAGAGCAATGTGGGCGTACTTGGCAGACCAGCGCATGTTCTTCTCGGACTGCACTTGGTAGATCTTCGACGGCAGGCTTGTGACGAGTTCGATGAGGATGAGCGGCGTCCAGGCGTTCAGGAAGTAGAGGGCCGCCACGGTGCCGGCGCCATAGGGAAAGTACTGCGCGCGCGCTTCGGCGATCTTCTTCTGCGCCTGGAGAAGGCGCTCGTAGGAAATGCGCACGTCGAGCTGATCGTTGAGCACTTGCGCGCGCACGTCTTCAAGCGTGAGCTCTCTCCCCGAGGACGTGAAGATCTGGCTCGCGCCGACCTCGACATCGTCGTGTGCCCAGCTCGTGGCGGGGACCAGGCCCAGGGCGAGCACCAGTGATAAGACTTTTTGTAGGCACTTCATAGTCTAGCGTCCACTAAGGGTAAGGGTCTTCTCGAAGCTCTTGCCGGCCAGAGTCGTGACCACGGCCACGACCTTGATCGCGCCTGAGCGAATCGGCTTAAACACGTACTTGAATCCATCGGCGCCCAGAGTACGATATCCCTCGGTAACGCCGGGGATTTTGTACGTGACACTGAAGATGTTACTCAGTTCTGACTCTGGACCGGCGAGCTCCACCACCAACACTTTCGAGCCGACGCGGTTCGACGAGACCCGTGAGGTCACTTCCACCGCTTCTGGAGACACGTCGGCGTCCGCGCCGAGGGCGCTGTCCATGCTCAGCAAGCGCTTGATCTGGGCGAGCTTCACGCGAGTTTCGAACCCGAGCTTGGCGAGCGTGCGCTTTTCCGCGAGGGTCACGCCTTTGGCTTCGGCGAGAGCGCTCATGGTGATCAGACGATTCTGGAACAGCTCTTCTTGGCGCGCCTGGATCGTTTCCGTAGAGGCGACGATGCTCTCCTGGAGGGCGATGCGCTGATCGAGGATCGCGAGCTGCTTGTACGCAGAGTAGATCTGGTTGCGAATCTTAAGACTGAGCTGCTCGCCTTCCAGTTGCACGATGCGCGCCTTCGACTTCTCGATGGAGATGCGAGACGCGTAGTCGAAGCCGATGCCGTTGAAGCTGACGAACGACCAGCGCTTCGAGCTCACCATGTACTGGGCGGCTTCGTACTGGAACTTGTTGCTGATGAGCTCGTTGGAGTTATTAACGGCGAGCTCCGCGGCGAGCTTCTGCGTGGCCGGCAGTGAAGCGCGGTCATCTTCCGGCAAGTCACCGAGGAACAGTTCCTCGGAAGGATCGCGGCCGGTGGCGATCAGCATCGCTTGCTTCTCGAGGAGGATGAGGGTCTCGAGCGCGTACATGTCCTGCTGGTGCTGGAGGAGCTGGCGCTGGGCCACGTACACGGCGTTGGCGTTGTTTGAGCCCAGTTCCTGTTCCGCGCGCGCCGTTTCGAAGACGTCACTCAAGAGAGCTTCTTGCAACTTCATCGAGGCGAGAACGTCTTCGTAGTACTTGATGCTGATGTAGTTGAGCGTGAGGCCCTCGAGGATGTTGAGCTTGATGCCTTCGGTAGTGAACTTCTCCGCCACCGCGAGTTCCTGGCTTCCTTGGTAGACGAACCAGTCCGAGGGCGTCGGCACGACGGATTGGAGGATGGCGAGAGTGGCGTTGACGTTGATCAACTGGATGCTGGCACTGGGGAGAAACTCACCACGCGCGACGCCGATATTTTTCTGCGCCTGGTAGTACTTCTCGTACTGGATGCGCAGATCGAGGTTTTCGGCGAGGACCTCACTTCTTAGCTCCGGCAGCGTGATCTCTGTTGCCGCGAACGAGCGAAGTCCGATAAGAAGAAGGCCAAGGATGAAAGAGCTTCTCAACAGATTGGTCCACATGGGAACAGGTCCTTTAGATAAATTTGGTTCGTGCTGCAAACATATGGGCGGGCTTATAACCCATTTCTAACGCTTTGGGTAAGTTAAACTTGCGTGAACTTACATTCCTGTAAGTTTTATTGATCTAGTGTGTTGATATCTACACGAGGAATGTAAATTTCATTAAGTTTCTGCCACTTACCTCTGAAGGCCGCGGCTCCCTTAATCCATAGAAAATCCGGTTGCGCACCGTCCTGCCACTCTCCACCCAAGACTTCACCCTCTTTATTCAGGTCCAGCCAATACTGGTAGCGACTGTCCATGTACTCCGCGGCCGGTGTCCCGATCACCGGAAAAGGCTTCGGTGAAATCGCCCCCGCGTAGCGAACCTTCATCTCGACGAGTTGGCGCAGTACCGTCCCGCGAGCAGAGATGGCCTTGGGCTCGGACTGCGCGAGGAGCGTTGAGGAATAGGAGACCGCGACGTGGTTCCAGACTTCTCGAAAGCGCGTCACGTCGGCGACAAAGCTCTCGCCCAGCAAGCCGAGGCGATTGGTGACGATGACGTGGAACGCTCCGGCGTTCATATCATCGCAGCTCTCGCGGTTCGCGGGTCTGTCCGAGTCCTCGGGATCGGCGTAGCAGCGCTCACCGACCAAGGTGGCCTTCGTGGGAGCGTCCTTGGCGTAGAAATAGGCCAGCAGGGCCGCGACGTCGCTGGAGTAGAAGGTCACCGCGATGCCGTCGCCGTTCACCAGCGTGACGTTCTGGGGTTCCGGATGGTTCATCGCCGCAGCGGTGTAGCCATGGCAGATTCCATGCCAGCTCGGGGCCTGGGGCGACACCTGGGTGAAGACGCGCTTCACTGTCGAGTAGCGGTAGTCACGGTTGTAGATGTCGAACTTCTCGGCGGGCGACAGCTGGTTGATCGCGTCCTCTGAGAGCGCGCGCAGCTGCGCCAAGCTCGGGGACTTGTACTTGAAGTTCTGCGGGTCGGCTGCGCTCCAGCGATGCGCGATGCCGCCGCTGTTGTTGACCCAGTGGTTGCCGGGCCAGGCGAGGGACGGATCCCCTACTCGCCCTTCAAGGGGAAGCTTGCTGAGCTTGGTGTCCAGCTGTCCCAGACGCTGGGGGTTGTTGCGCGCATTCCAGCTTTGCGCCTGCGCGGTCGGCAAGAATACAGAGAAACACACGATGAGGGTAAGGTCGCGGATAGTCATGCAGGAATAACTAGAGAAAGAGCGCAGGCTTCGCAATGTAAAAGCCCGAGTATGTAGATTATTCTCGGCCAGATTAAGCGGCCCGAAAATGCGCTAATAGAGTGGGGCATGAAAAATATCCTCGTCACAGGTGGCGCGGGCTACATCGGCTCGCACCTTCTGAACCAGCTCAAGCAGTTTCCGGAATATCACCCCGTGGTGGTGGACAATCTTTCCACGGGTAAGCGCGAGTCCGTGCTCCACGGTGAGCTGCACGTCGGTGATGTCGCCGACACGGAATTCATGGCCAAGCTTTTTGAGAAATACCAGTTCGCCGCCGTCCTCCACTTCGCAGGCAGTGTGGTCGTGCCGGAATCCGTGGCAGATCCTCTCAAGTACTACGAAAACAACACCGCCAATACTCTTAAAGTTCTGGGTCACATCGCCCGCTTCAACACGCCGGCGATGATTTTCTCCTCCACCGCCGCGGTGTACGGCAACCTCACTGACGGCGTCGCCGACGAGACCACGCCGACGAACCCCGAGAGTCCCT
>JAIXOY010000194.1 GCA_027486525.1 Pseudomonadota bacterium | reverse complement strand
GTCGCTACTATAATTGGTGGCGACGCTTTGGTGGAAGGAAGTGCGATGGTGACGGGAAATACTCAAGTCATCGCGCGTGCAAAGGTAAGAGGCAGTAGCAAAGTTCACAATGCCATCATCTGCCAGGCCTCACTGATCGAGGGCTTTGATGTTATTGACAGTGATTACTACTGTCAGACGGAAGATCCAGAACCAGCGCATCCGGGGGAGCTTGGGAAGAAGACCTTGCTTGGTGTGGATAGTGATCGGGATGGGGTACGAGATGATGTGGAGATTTGGATTAATGATACTTACTCAAACTTGTCTGACAAAAATAGAATTGAACAACGCGAAGTGTTCAAAAGTTTAGCTGTAATCTTGAATGAAAGATTAAAAAACGCGAACAATAAACAAAAAATTGTAGAAAGTGCTGCAATTGAGAATGCTACAACGGACTGTATGGGCGCAATTATAGAAAGTGAAATTGAAGATTCTGCAAACGTACATGGAAAGAAGTTGAGAGCTCAGTTTTTGAATACTAAAGAAAGAATGCTCGTTTTTTTGAAGTCTGAAAGGTTCAGCCCTGCGGGTTCATACATAATCAATGAAAATAAAAAAAATGTATGCAGCAAGAACCCTAGACTTAAAAAGTTGTTTAAATGATGCCTCTATTTTTCATTTTATTATTTGCCTCACTCTCGTGGGGGGCGACATGCTCTAGAGAGCCCCTAAGGCCAATCTTTGTTGGCGGCGGTTCATTTACGTCGAGATTTGATTTCTTAGAAAACGGTAAAGATCTCAATAAAGTTTTAAAAAAAAGTCAGACTGAGTTGGATGACAAAGGAGTTGCTCCTGTAGAGGTTATAATTCCAAATTACATCTATAATTATGAGAGTCTGGCAAAGGGTTCATATGAAGTATTTGACCCCACTAATCCCGATGCGAGAGGCACAGTCGCAGCAATGGTCGCCACTTTTTATTTGGAGCAGCTAGATGATTTTTTGAGAAAATATAATGAAGAAAATCTTGCGCTATTAGAAATGAATCTCGAGAAGTGGATCAATGAAGACCGGTATGAGGGGCACGAGCAGTCAGTTAATGCAGTCTATGAATACCTAAAGCCAAAAATGCTATCAAATCAGAAAGTATTACTTATTGGATATGGCCTAGGTAATTGGGCTACAAACGGAGCACTTATAAAGATAGCCCAAGAGCTTGGTGAAGCTGATGAGAGATTCAGACAAGTCGCTCATGTACTCGTGTCTCCTCCACGTAAGAACATAGGGCGCTTAGATTTAACCCCTTTTACCTATTTTTCTTTGAACGCTGATTCGTACCAGGCTTACCAACAGACTTTTTTGTTTAAAAATAGTCTTGAGCCGAACCTTAGTTTGATTGGTAATAGAACAAGTTTGTTTTATGGATCACTTGATACTTATTTTAGTAAAACCCTTGAGGCTGGAGTGATTGGTAGTTCAGCTAAAAGAAAGCCAATGAGAGAGCACTTTGTTGATTTTTCTCGAAAAGCATTGGATCAGTTGAAAAACAATGATCCCTCCTGTTGCGGAGGAAGGGACGGCGCACGCTCTATAAATTATTATGGGTGCTCAGAAGGAAAAACTGAATGCCTTGGAGGCTATGTAGAAAAAGGAATTGCTTACAATAAACTCGATAAAAGCATACATATCGCGAAGGATTCCTCTGTGTGCAAGAGTTTATTGCATACGTATGGAATGCCAAGAATTTCAGGGAACCTGGATATTAGAGGGAAACTCGTTCTTGCTGATAGCGCTAGTATAGTTGGCGGATCAAGTTTTGCATCACCAATCACAATTGACTCTTTAGATTCAGAGATTGAGTTGCGCGGGACAACCACTGTTAAGTCCGAAATGGGTAATCCTTTAAAAATCAAAGGAGCGTTGCTTGCCTTAGGCAGTACTCAATTGAGCGGAAAATTAGATATTAACGGCGAATCTTACCAAGGTAATTCAAATCAAAACTACAAAACGGCCTTTGTAGATGCCAAGATTTCAGGTATATCCAAAATCACAAAGATTCAAGGTCCTGTTTTGATATCTGGGAAAATTAAAGACTCAGAGATCATCGGCTTTCGAGACCAGTACAACTCAATTAACAACTGGAACATCTTAAATATCGATTCAAATGCTGACATCGATAATGCAAAAATTTCTGGAATAGGGACCATTAGCGCTGCTGTAAATGAAGGAGCGACTATTTCTGGAAATAAAATCCGAGAAAGATTAGACGGAGTAGTTCTTTTAGATGGTAACGAGTCTCAAGAAAAAACAGTTGTGAGTGGAATAGACACAAAAATTATCGGACTCGTTTACGTTAAGAATTCGCGGATCACAAATGGCTCTACCATTTGGGGTAAGTACGCATATACAACGAGTGCTTCTGTCGCCATTACTGGTTCTGAAATTGACAACTCTGATGTGATTGGAGCTGGCTTCCTAGGCAGCGAGCTCAATTTGACTGATAGCTTGGTTAATGGGTGCGGATGGAACGTGCAGTACACTCAGATCCTCAATAGTCAGCTGTATGGGAGCCGATTCGTAAATTACCCACTAACAAATCAACAACTCGGAGAACCGTCTGACGTCGAGACGTCCTGTGCGGGTGGCATTAGTAGATTGAGTAAAGAATTCATCACTGAAGGTGGAGCTGAGTACAATAGGCAAAAAATTGCCACTCTGTTCGCCTTTCCTTGAAAAATAAAAGGCTCGCTTCGGCGAGCCCTTTTTTTATCTAAAAGAGAAGATACTCCGCCACTCGGCACTCGATATCACCATTAAACAGAATGATCTTCCGAGACGAGCGCAACGAGATCGATTTCAACAGCGGCAAGTTCCCCGTCAAGACACCCGCGCGGTGACCCTTCCAGTTCTTTTTCCAGTTCTCACCCACATCATGATAGAGCGTGCGCAATTCTTCATCTTGCCCGGCCTGCAAACGTTCGCCGTAAGGTGGATTACAGATGAACAGTGTCTTCTTCGAGGGAGCTGGCAAAGTTTCCGCACGTGCTTGAATCAGCGGGATGAGTTTGCTCATGCCAGCCACGCGAATGTTTTCTTTCGCCGCTTGCAATACGCGCTCATCCATATCGCCGCCTGTGAGTGTTGGCATCTCCGCTTCGAGACGACGCAGGCCCGCGGTGTCTTGGTCCATGATCTCATTGGTGAGGGCATGGAAATCTTCGACGAGTTGTTTGTCTTTGTTGAACCACTGAAGTGACAGGAAGGCCCACGGACGCATGTTCTTTTTGTAGTCTTTGAGCTTAATCCACTGAGGAGAAATACCGCCGGCAATGAGACCGCCCTCAATGAGGAACGTGCCTGAGCCGCACATGCCATCCACGAGGCCTTCTGTTTTCGGATCCCAATTGAGCAGCATTAAAATTCCGGCAGCGAGGTTCTCGCGCACGGGAGCTTCCGTGGGCACACGACGATAGCCCCGGTTGCTGAGCGGGTTGCCACAAAGATCCAACATGAGTTGAACTTTGTAGAGGCCTTCCTGAGCATCATCGATGCGCAGGAGGTACGAGAGGTCCGGATGCTCTTTCTCCACACTCGGACGGCGGTTTTGATTATGATTGAACCAATCCACGATGGCGTCTTTGGCTTTAAGATTGGTGAACTGGGAGTTGGTGAAGAACTCCCGATCTTGCGGCAACTTGCCGTAGATCGTGGTCAGACGGAAGGTCTGGTGCACATCCATTAAGCTCTTCCAATGGATGTCAGCGAGCTCCTGGTACATGGACTTTTCGTTATGGCATTCGAAGCTGTAGAGGCATTTAAATACACGGCTGACGACCCTAGAAGTCAGGATGGCCTTGAGGGCCATAAGAGGGTTGTTGGCCGTGAATGCCGCCCCGCCTCGTACATGAGTCACACTTTCAGCACCCGCTTCGCGGAGCTCTTTCTCGAGGACGTCCTCAAGACCCGTAGGGCAGGAGGCGAAGTAGTCAAAACTATGCTTTTCCAAGGAACAGGGCCTTTGTTTACCTTCGATGGGAGTTAGACATCCTTGAAGGTGAGGTGATTTGATGTTAATTTGTGCGGCATATCTATCAGACCTCGTATTCGAGGGAAAGGACTGTTTATGAAAGCCACGTTTTCAGAGGCCACTTACGGCAGCTCAACTCGCATTAAATACAAAGTAAAAGACATCAGCTTGGCCGATTGGGGCCGTAAAGAAATGAAGCTCGCGGAAGCGGAAATGCCGGGCCTTATGGCACTTCGTGAAGAGTACAGCAAGACTAAGCCCTTGAAAGGCGCCCGTATCGCCGGCTGCTTGCACATGACCATTCAAACGGCCGTGTTGATCGAAACGTTGACTGACCTGGGCGCAGAAGTGACCTGGTCTTCATGCAACATCTTCTCAACCCAAGACCACGCGGCAGCGGCCATCGCGGCCTCTGGCGTTCCGGTCTACGCTTGGAAAGGCATGAACGAAGAAGAATTCAACTGGTGCATCGACCAGACGATCTTCTTCGGCGCTGACAAGAAGCCATTGAACATGATCCTCGATGACGGCGGCGATTTGACTGAGATGGTGATGAGCAAATACCCCGAGCTCTACAAGGGCATCAAAGGGATCTCAGAAGAGACGACCACAGGTGTGCACCGTTTGTACGAACTCGCAAAAGCCGGCAAATTGCCAGTTCCTTGCATCAACGTCAACGACTCAGTCACAAAATCAAAATTCGATAACAAGTACGGCTGCCGTGAATCTTGCGTCGATGCTATCCGTCGCGCCACTGACGTGATGATCGCTGGTAAAGTTGCGGTTGTCGCGGGCTTCGGTGACGTCGGCAAAGGTTCTGCGGATTCTCTCCGCGGCGCCGGTGCTCGCGTTATCGTGACTGAAATCGATCCTATCTGCGCCCTTCAAGCGGCGATGGAAGGTTTCGAAGTGAAGCGCATGGACGACGCGATCAAAGAAGCGGACATCGTTGTCACAACGACCGGCTGCAAAGACATCATCGTTGATCGCCACTTCCGTAACTTGAAAGACAAAGCGATCGTTTGTAACATCGGCCACTTCGACATCGAAATCGACATGGCATGGTTGAACAAAAACTACGGTCACACCAAAGACGTCATCAAGCCTCAGGTCGATAAGTACACCATCGACGGCAAAGATCTGATCATTCTCGCGGAAGGCCGTCTCGTGAACTTGGGCTGTGCTACAGGCCACCCGAGCTTCGTGATGTCAGCATCATTTACGAACCAAGTTCTGGCCCAGCTCGAACTCTGGAACAACGCCGATAAATACGAGAAGCAGGTTTACATGCTTCCGAAGTTGCTCGACGAGAAAGTGGCACGCTTGCACCTGAAGAAGATCGGCGTTGAACTCGATACTCTCAGCAAGCCGCAAGCCGACTACCTCAGCATCTCAGCTGAAGGTCCGTTCAAGCCTGAGTACTACCGCTACTAAGAATGAAGATTTTTATCGCTTGTGATCATGCCGCCTTCGTTGCCAAGGAAGCCCTTCGGGGTTCCTTGGCCAGCGGCCATGACATAAGCGATCTCGGCACTTACTCCGCCGACTCTGTTCACTATCCAGAATACGCCGCTAAGCTCGCCCTTGAGGTTCAGAAGCATCCGGGCAGCCGGGGCATCCTTTTGTGCGGTTCAGGCATCGGCGTGTCTATCGCCGCCAATCGCTTCAAAGGCATCCGTGCGGCCCTGTGCCACGATTTAGACGATGCAGAGATGTGCCGTCGTCATAACGACGCGAATGTCATTTGCCTCGCCGGCCGCAAGACGCCCATCAATTTGATGACTGAAATGTGTGAGAAATTTCTCTCTACCGCGTTTGAAGGCGGTCGCCATCAAACACGTGTAGAGATGCTAGAAAAACTCTAGGGCGTAGCTGGAGCAGGCTCCACGGCGGCCGGTGCCGGAACTTCTTGCATCGCTTTATCCATATCGAACCTCGACCAAGCTGAACTCCTGTAGCGATTCGAGATGATGTCAAAGATACCTTTCGAGGTGTCCTTTGTGATGTCTGCTGAAGCCATCGCTTGTTCGGTCAAGCTTTCAACTTGGACCGCATCCCGTTTCCCATCTTTAGCCAGCGGGTTTTTAAACGTGGCATCGTCGCGATTACGACGAGAGCTAGAGCCGCTGCCACCACTATTGTAGCCCGTACCTGTGCGACGCCCGCTCCGAGAAGCGACTTCGATATCAGTCGCTGAAAGTCCACCGCCGGTGGCACTCGCCGGAAGGGCCGCGTTGTTCTGACTCGCCGTGAGTGCAGCAAGGCGTGCTGGCATTCCTAGTCTATTAATCTCGCGAGCGAGTTCTTTCTTCCTTTCGTCCAGCGCCACCGAGGGAATATCACTGATGTTGGCACCATCTAGAAGGCGTTTCGATTTCGCGTTCAGCTGAGCACCCAGGGCACTCACGTTGGCTTCGTTGAAGGCACCGTTAGTTTCATTCAGCAAGCGCAGGGGATCGGCGATGTCCACACCGCCAAAGCCGATGGTGCCCATGGAAGAGGCGAAGGTGCCATTCAAGCAGGTGTTGTTCTTCTTGCAGGTGCAGGCGGCATCGAGGCTCGCTTGACCATTTCTGATCTGCGCACAAGGAACAGGCGTGCTTGTGGGGCCACCTCTGTTCGCTAGCTCCGGTGGTACGCAGACCTTGCTAAAGTTGGCGAAGTCGGAGGTCTGCGACGTCGGCTCTGAGCAGAAGCAGTTGGTTTGCGTGAGCGGATTACAGTCACCAGCGCCGGGCAACTTGTTGGCGACATCGCGGATTCCTTTCGCATACGCCTTGTGATTTCCGGCTTTCTTAAAGAAGATCACGCTCATCAGGCCCGCTGCTCCGATCTTGAGACCCATCTTCACGTTTAGCGCCGCACCCTTCGCGACGTAGGCCACGTAACAAGCGGCGGTCGCGGCGTAGATACCGCCTTGGAGGGTCGCGGTTTTCGCGCGCGTGTCGTGCGTGCGTGCGACGGCATACATCGATTCTTTTTGTGCATCAGCAGCATTTTGTGCAACGGCCTGTTGAGCAGCTTTTTGCCCCATCGCCTGCATGCCCGAGGCGATGACTTCGCCGCCCATGGGGATGTAGATGCAGTAGTCGGTCTTTTTATCGGCTTCTTTATCGCCGTTTGCCTGGCCCTCTCCCTGACCTTGTGTCTGACCCTGTGTCTGACCCTGCGTCTGACCGGCGGCCTCATTGTTTCCTGGTCTCGGATTATTCTGGGACTGAACTTGATCCTGAGTCCGTGCCTGAGTATGAGATTGAGCTGGCTCAGTTGCCGGCGCCTCGGACCCACGCATCTCAATCTTCGCGCCGCCGTTCGCGGCGGCAACAGTTCCCATCACGGCGTAGAGCTTCGGCAAGATCTCTTCGAGCATCCCGCCAAGGCTACCTTTGATCACTTGACCAGGCTTGCCACTCTCATCCGCACAACCCAAAGTGGTGTCGAATTTCTGGCCAAGCTTTTTGCATTCGGCCTCGAGAATTGTTTGCGTGCGTCCTGCGTGAACGTAGTTGTTCGCTTCCAGCTGCTCTTTGTCGGTGAGCGGCTTGGTGGTGGAGTTATCGAAAGATTCATTCAGCGTTTGTGCGAAAGCCGGAGCTCCGCTGAGCTGAAGAATAAGAGCGAACATGAAAAGTGGCTTCATAAGGCAAATCCTTGATATTCTTACAGCCAGTTTATCACAAAGAGGCCATCCGACCTCCCAGGCAAACAGCATCATGCTGCATATGGTCAATAAATACGATGGATTGGCCTCTTTTAAGTGCCCCTCTCGTCGCCCCTCTAAGTGCAAAGAATAATTATCATTTGACGCTAAACTCAGGGGAAAGATAGGGTAGGGGCATGATGGAAAAGAAATCACCCGTTCAGCATACCCATGACAATGATCTCACCCATTCCATGGTTCATTACTTGCTGGCCATTCATAAGCTGAAAGAAACCAAGGGCTACGCTCGGGTGACAGACATCGCCAATGAAATGGGACTCACCAAGGGTTCCGTATCAACGGCCTTGAGCAATCTGCGGAAACGCGAACTCGTTCTCGAAGATGAATCGAAATTTCTAAGTCTTTCTCATGCTGGCCACCACGCTGTTCACGACATCCTCTCCTCACGCACTCTGATGTTTTATTTCTTCAAAGACATCGTCGGTGTGAGTGAAGAAACGGCTCACAAAGATTCGTGCCTCATGGAACATTTGATGAGCGAAGAAACGCGGAACCTCTTCTTCGGCTTCATGAAGGGTCTCGTCGCCGGCGAGGCCAAGAAACGTGAGTACACGACGTCGTTTGATTTTGCCCAATTCAGCCACGCCGAAGAGTTCGTCGACATCCAGAAGGGCGACAGCTACCTCAAGTGAACCGTCGCAATTTTCTTTTTTTATCCGTCGGCTATTTTCTCATCCTTTTTAACTACCCACTCGTCCGTGCGAGCAGCACGACTTTCTTCGTAGAAGCCTATGGGGCGAAGGCATCGCCGCAAGGGTGGCTGGTCGCCGTGCTCATGCTGGTCGTCGCGGTGTGGAGTTCGAATCGGCTGCAGGCGCGCTTAGGGTTTCACCGAACTTTCGTCATCGTCAGCTGCGTGAGCGCGATGATTTTCACACTCAGTTATTGGGCCTATCAGCAAGGATTCAAACCTGGCGCGTTCGTGCTTTTCTCGTGGAAAGAAGTCTACATCGTTCTGCAGATTCATTTGTTTTTGGCCTACGCCAATTCGTGGCTCAAGCGCGATGAGTTCTTGCGCTGGATCGGCCCCTTAGGCGCCATGGGAAGTTTAGGTGGGGTTCTGGGAGGATTACTCACGTCTTGGTACGCACGTCAGTGGGGAACGGGGGCGACGTTGCTTCTCGGGCAGGTTTTTGTTTTTCTTCCAGCGGTCTTCGCACTTTGCTTGGATAAAATTGCGGGTAGCGAGGCGACTCAGCGTAAAGAAGATTCGCCTCTGCGCTCGATCAATACACCGGCCCTGCGACGCTACGTGGGCTCTGTCGCGGCGATTGTCGCCCTCACGCAAATCGTGATCAACATCGCAGATTTTCAATTTAGCTTGGTGTTCGAAGCGGCCATCCAAAACGCCAGTGAAAGAACGGCCTATTTGGGTAACGTGTACACGGCGACCAATGCGCTCACTCTCGTTCTCCAGTTGGCCGTTCTACCGCTACTCCTGAAGTACATCGGCGAGCGAATGCTGCACTTCTTCATTCCTCTATCCTACCTTCTTTGTCTGGCATTAGGACTCAACGGCGGCGTTCTCTTTGCGAGTGCACTTTTCTACAGCTATTTAAAGGCCAGTGATTACTCACTCTTTAGCGCCGGTAAAGAGCTCCTCTACCATCCGCTTGCCCCGCTGCAAAAATATGGGGCGAAATACCTCACTGACATGTTTGTCTATCGTGCTTCGAAGGCCGGCATCGCTGCCGTCTTGATTTATTTCCAGTCTCCCGGGATGCTTATAGGGATGATGATCACGGCCCTAGTCCTTTGGCTCGTGCTTATCGTGTTCACGTTTTCCCAATACCGCCGTCTATTCACCTAAGAGGTCTCTCATGCAAGCACTTTTAAAACCCTCGTCATTGCGCCACGGGGCGATTCCATTTGATCAAATCCAAATCGCTGACTTTTTGCCGGCATTGGACAAGGCCCTCGAGCAGGCCCGTGCTGATTTGGAAGTATGGAAAAAACAAACCGGCACGAGTTTTACGGAAGTCATCGTGAAGCTCGATGATCTTCGTGAAGCCGTGGGGCAAGTCTCCGGCATTTTCTACAATCTTCACTCGGCCCATTGTTCGGAAGACCTTGAAAAAATTGCGCCGGACATGTCCTCGCGCCTTACCACCTTCAGTAACGACGTGACCCTCGATCCCGTGGTCTTCGCTCGTGTGAAAGAGTGCTGGGAGAACCGTGATTCGCAGACACTCACCACCGAAGAGCGCACGATCTTGGAAAAGACCTACCGTGGCTTTGTTCGCAACGGCGCCAACCTCAATGCCACCGCGAAAACACGCCTGCGCGAGATCGACGAGACCCTGGCAAAAACGGGCCTCGCCTTTTCACAGAATGTGCTCAAGGCCACCAACGGTTTCGAAAAGTACATCACCAACGAAGCCGACTTGGTTGGCCTGCCTGATTCATTCAAAGAAGCCTCAGCGGAAGCCGCCGAGAAAAAAGGCAAGAAGGGAAGCTGGCTGATCACGCTCGATTACCCGATGCTCATTCCGGTCCTCACCTATTCGAAGAACCGGGAACTGCGCAAAGAGATCTTCATGGCAAACTCTTCGAAATCTTTCGGCGGAGAGTTCGATAACCAAGCGAACGTGTTGCTCATCACCAAAATGCGCCATGAGCGCGCGCAACTCTTGGGATATCAGACCCATGCGCACTTTGTGCTTGAAGAACGCATGGCTTCGGAGCCGGCGAAGGTCATTGCGTTCCTCGACGATTTGCAAACCAAGGCCAAGCCGCAGGCATTGAAAGAAGTGGCTCGCCTCAACGCACTCGCCTTGGAACTCGACGGCATTCAGCAGATCGAACGGTGGGACAGCGGCTACTACTCGGAGATTCTTAAGCAGCGGGAGATCGGTTTGGATGAGGAGCTCCTGCGTCCTTATTTCCAACTCGAAAAAGTCGTGGATGGTGTGTTCGCAGTGACGAAGCGTCTCTACGGGCTTGAGTACAAAGAAGTCTTTGATCTTCCAAAGTATCACGAGGATGTGCGGATCTTTGAAGTCAGCGATGCCAAAAAAGGTTTCATCGGCTTGTTCTACATGGATTTCTTTCCCCGTGAAACGAAGCGCGGCGGAGCCTGGATGACGAACCTGGCAGATCAGGGCCTGATCCGTGGTGAAGTGCGCCGTCCCCACGTCGGCATCGTTTGCAATTTCACGAAGCCAACCAAAACCAAACCTTCGCTTTTGACCCTGAATGAAGTCACCACACTTTATCATGAGTTTGGCCATGCTTTACACGGACTCCTCTCGCAGTGTCGCTACACCTCGCTCTCTGGAACAAGTGTGTACTGGGACTTCGTCGAGTTGCCATCGCAGATCATGGAAAACTGGGTGCAAGAAAAAGAATGCCTCGATCTCTTCGCCGTTCACTATGAAAACGGGAGTAAAATCCCAGCAGAACTCGTGAAGCAAATTAAAAAAGCCGGGAACTTCATGGAAGGCACCGCCACCATGCGGCAGCTGACTTTCGCGAAGCTCGACATGGCATGGCATGCAGCTGATCCGAGTCTCGTGACGGATGTCGTGGCCTTTGAAACGCAGGCCACCTCTTCAACAAATCTGCTGCCATCGGTTCCAGGTACGAATGGCTCCTGCTCTTTCTCTCATATCTTCGCCGGTGGCTACTCGGCCGGTTACTACAGCTACAAGTGGGCAGAAGTTTTGGATGCCGATGCCTTCGAATTCTTCCAAGAGAAAGGGATCTTTGATCCCATCGCTGCGAACTTGTTTCGCGAACATGTGCTTGAGAAGGGCGGGACGGAGCATCCGATGGAATTGTACAAACGCTTCCGCGGTAAAGAGCCGTCGGTGGATGCGCTGCTCAGAAGGGCGGGACTGACGAATTGAAGACGAGAGATTTCGCCCACTACCAAGCGGCCTTAGCGGTCATTGCTCGTGCTCCTATCATTTCTCACGGAAAGCGAGCCGATGCGTTGCGTGCCCTGAACCGCGAGGTTGCGATTGCGATGGCCGCAGATTTCGTCGGGTTTTGGTTCTATGACAAAGATCCTCAGCAGGTCATTTCAGAGGCAAATTTCGAGCGCTCTACGAATGACTGGTCTGACGGTGCTATCTTAAAAGAAGTCGATGCTCCGACCTATTTCTCTGTGTTAAAGCAAGAGCGATTGATCGCCGTGGAAGATTGTTTCACGAGTCCCGTCACAGCGGAATTCAAGGAGAGCTACTGCGTACCTCACAACATCCGTTCCCTCTTGGATGTTCCTGTTCTGTTTGACGGGGAAATCGTCGGTATCATTTGCTGCGAAATCGTCGGCGAGGTTCGGCATTGGACAAGCGAGGACAAATTCTTCGCACTCATCGCGGCTGATTTCATCGGCCGCATTTTGGAAGCCGATCATCGCCGCCATTTGGCCGCCTTGCTTGCACAAGAAAATCTGCGCATGGGTGAAACGCAACTGAAGGCGCTCCTGACGGCGCTTCCCTTGCCGATTGCGATGATTGATCGCGAGTCACGCTACATGGCGATGTCAGATGCCTGGCTGCAGCAGTATTCCTTCACGGTACCCGACCCCTTTGGCCGAACACTCTGGGAGGCCCATAGCTACCACACGCAAGTCTGGAAGAACCGAATCTTGAGATGCCAGGCCGGTGAACGCTTGGGCATGGAAGAAGAGTACGTCGAAGTCGTCCCGGGCGAACACATCTGGATGTCGTGGCAACTGGTTCCTTGGCACAACCTACAAAGCGAAGTCGGCGGAGTCGTCCTCGTCTGTGAAGACATCACCTTCCGTAAAGAGAGTGAGGCGAAGCTCAGTCAAACGGCCAAACTGACAGCGCTCGGGGAGATGGCCGGCGGCATTGCTCATGAGATTAACAATCCTCTGAGTATTCTCAAGGGCTTCATCGATCTCATGCAAAAGAACGTCTCGCGCGGGCACGTCGATCTCGCGATGTTCAGCCAGTATCTAGAGAAGTCTGCGAACACGATTCAACGAATCTCGCGCACGGTCCAGGCGATGAAGCGGGTTTCCCGAGACTCCTCGCAAGATGCGATGCTGAGCCACGGAGTCAACGCGCTCATTGATGAAGTGCTCGATGTCGTAAAAGAAAAGTTTCATGATAACGGCATTCGTTTGGATGTGTTCAAGCTTGATATGGAAGTGAAGGTGGAGTGTCGCTCAGTGGAGATCTCGCAGGTGCTCCTGAACCTGCTGACCAACGCCTTCCACGCTGTTGAAAAGAAGCCCGGCGGCTGGGTCCGCTTATCGGCCAGCATTGGCCCCGGTAAAATCCGTCTGAATGTCATCGATTCCGGAGCAGGCATCCCGCGGGATATCCGGGAGAAGATTTTTCAGCCGTTCTTCACCACGAAAGACATTGGTAAGGGAACCGGACTTGGATTAAGCATTTCGCGTAAGATTCTCGAAAACCACAACGGCAGACTCTACCTCGATGAGTCGGCCAAAGAGACCACCTTCGTGGCCGAGTTGCTTCTATCTTAAACAAGGGTAGTAGCTAAACTTCGCTCTAAAATCCCACTGCTCCCAGGAAATTTTCTTTTCAATTCTTTCCTGTTCATTTTTCGAGAGATGAGGAAAGAAATCCAGGCCCGTAAGTTCTTCGACTGTTCGCACTGGGAGAGCATACGACTCTAAGCTGCTGGCGGTAGGATTCTGTGTCATCAAAAATCCAATCGCACTAAGTTGATTGTTCTTCGAGCGCAAAAGAACTTTGAAATGGTCATTTGGAATTGAAATTCCGGTACTGCCAATCTTCGGCAGGTTACTACGCAGAACGGGACCTGAGACGATGATCGTTTCATCGCCTTCTTTCGCCCACGCGCGTGAGAGCATTTCCAGGCTGGCCCAGCGGCCCCGATTCATTCCCGGCGATTGCGGAGTGATGTTACTCATGTAGAAGGATTCTTCCATCGCCTCTTTCGACCACTTCATGTCACCGGCAGGAGCGATGTGCCCGCGATCATACCCTGAAGAACGGTAGTCGGTCGGGAGCGCGCTCCCAGTCCGAACGCTGGGGTCTTCCCGAAAATTATCTTTGCGATCAAAGCAGTCGCGCAGCTGCTCTTTTCTTAGAACGTAGGCGACCCACTGCGGGACTTCGTGCTCTTCGTTGTAGCCGATGGTGATGGCGGAATGCTGAACGATGTCAGAGGGATTCTGTTCTTCGGGGAGCCACACTTGCGCATGGACGAGAGAACTCAAGAGGAGCAGACCGATCCATTGGCCTTTCATGGAAACCTTCCTTGGTTTCTTTTATGGTCACCTCAAGAGCTAGTTTCGTCTAGCTCTTGAGGCTTTCGCTCAGTATTTAACTTTCACTTTTCCGAAGGGGCCAAAGGCACTGGTCTTCACGTCACCAGTTTTAGTCAGATATTCTTTGAAGACATCCGCATCAGTGAAACCGTAGCTTTGGAGACCGTAGGTGCTCAGGTCTGGCCACTTATCCCCGCCCTTCGCGATGAAGCTTGGCAGGGCAAGGGTGTAGCTGCGCTTTGGATCTATCGGTTTGTTAGCAACCGCTAACTTCTTAAACTGCTTCGTCTTGGCGTTGAACTCAGCTTCAAGACCAGAGAACTGCGGATAACTGCCGCTGCCCGGAGTGAGTTCACTCAAAACACGGGTCAGGTAACTCTTCAGGTCTTTGCCGCTAATTTTCACCGTCACGATGTCATTCCCAAACGGCAAGACCGTGAGCACGGTTTCATAAGTGATGTCGCCCGCTTTTATGCTGTCACGGATGCCGCCGGAATTCGCCAGGCCAAGATCGGCATTGAACTTCGCGCGGTAGGCCTCTGTGACGAGATTCCCCAAATTCGTCTCTTGGTTCCGAACAACGGCGCGATCACCTTCCAGGCGAGTATCCGTTGAGCCGACTTTCACGAGCAGGGTCTTGTCGCCGACATCTTTGAAAGCTTTCAGGAAACCGTTCATCTTCTGGTCTTCGGCAATTTTTACTTTCTGGTCTTTGTGATTCACTGGAATAAGTTCGTAGTGCTTTAAGTCTACTTTTCCATTCGTGATGCTCAGGTCAACTTTGCCCACGTACTTACCCCATTCGTAGGCCTGGACGATGATGGTGCCGTTTTGCACGTCAGGTTTAAAGAGAGGCAATTGCGTGTGGCCGCCGATGATGAGATCGATGCCGGGAACTTGGCGAGCCAGAGTCACGTCACCGGGAGCGTCGAGGCCGTGCTTCTCATCTGGGTAGTGGCCCATGTGCGTGAGCGCGATCACGATCTGTGCTTTCTTCCGCAGCTCCGGAACAAGCAATGCGGCTTCCGCAATAGGATCACGGAACTCTGTGTTCGTGTGGCCTTCCATCTTTGATTTAAACGGAGTGTCTTTTGTTGTCAGACCGAGGATCGCAACGTTGAGGCCGTTCACATTTTTGATGATGTACGGTTTGAACAAGCGCTTGTTGTCTTTGTAGATGTTGGCCGAAAGGAAAGGGAAGTCGACCCAGTTTTCTTGTTTGCGAATGGTGGCAAGATCGTTGTCGAATTCGTGGTTACCCACGGCCATCGCGTCGTAGCCGATGCGGTTCATGCCTTTAAAGTCCGGTTCAGCATCCAGCATATCGGATTGAGGGACGCCGGTGTTCACGTCGCCTGCATCCAGTAGCAGCACTGAAGTGTCTTGTGCTTTTGCCTGTGACCGCAACTGTGCGATGAGGGTGGCACGGGCAGAGAGTCCCCATTCGCCATCGCTGTTGGTCCAGAAATGCCCATGGTGATCGTTGGTATGAAGAAGTGTGAGATGGTAGGTCTTCTCAGCTTGGTAAACAGGAGCCGCACAGCCGGTGAGCAACACCAAAAGCAGCAGCATGGAACGCATCATAAAGACCTCCCTAAGTGAGTGTGTGCAAGTTGATATCGCGGTAGAAGCGGCTTCGGCCAGGTTAAGATTCCAACATCGGGACGTTGCTTTTGATGGAACTGTTTGGTATACCAAACGCCATGACACTCGCTGATGTTACCCCCATCCGTTCCTACCGGATTTTAGCCCTCGCCGTGACTGAAGAATCGGTGATGGCCACGCGTCTGCGTCAGCTCGGTTTTGTGCCCGGTATGAAGTTCGTGTGTGAAGCGGTCGCTCCGTTGATCAGAAATCCTTACCTCGTTCGGATCCGTGGTATCAATGTGGCCCTGTCTCGCCACGAAGCACTGCTCATCAACATCGAAGAGATCCACTCATGAATGTTGCGTTAGTAGGAATGCCCAACGTCGGAAAAACTGCTCTCTTCAATGCTCTCACTGGCAGCTTTCAAAAGGTTGCCAATTTTCCCGGCGTCACGGTGGAGAAAAAGATGGCGCGCATGTCTTTGCCGGAAGGCAAACAGTGCGACCTCGTGGATCTGCCTGGTCTCTACTCACTTGACGTCGCGACGCTCGACGAGAAAGTCGCGCGTGATTGGCTGACAGGGAAGGCCAATGCCGCTGGCCCCATCATTCTCGTGCTCGATGCGACTCACCTACAAAAGTCGCTCTACCTCTTGCTGCAGATGCATGAACTCGGGCATCGCCCGATCATTGCTCTCACGCAAATGGACCAGTCTCACAAGCGAGGCCAAGAAATTGATCTGCAGCACTTTGAGCACTTATCAGGCTGTCGCGTGCTACCGGTTTCAGCCGTGACGGGGCAGGGGATCGAAGCACTCAAAGCCGAAGTCCTGAACGAACTTTCAAAAAACCAAGTGTCCGTGATGCTACCGGACGACTTCCAACGCAAGATCAAAGCTCCCGCCTATGTGTCAGAAAAGTTTCACACCATTGATACGTGGTTGCATGAAATCGTGAAAAAGCCTCTCCGCCCGGACACATTGACTCAGCACCTGGATCGCTGGGCTTTGCATCCTGTCGGTGGGTTCGTTGTGCTCTTCTCCCTCTTATTTTTTATGTTCCAGGCCCTCTTCAGTTGGGCCGGACCTGCGCAAGACCTCATCGAAATGGGCGTAGGTGCTCTCGGAACATTCATCGGAAGTTTCATCACGCATCCGATTCTCCAGAGCCTCATCGTTGATGGCATCATCGGCGGCGTCGGTGGAGTCGTGGTGTTTCTTCCGCAAATCCTCTTGATGTTTCTCTTCATCCAGTTCTTGGAAGATGTGGGCTACCTCGGTCGCGCCGCATTTTTGATGGATGGTTTCATGCGCAAGCTTGGTCTTCCGGGTAAAGCGATGGTCCCTTTGCTTTCGAGTCATGCCTGCGCGATTCCAGGAGTGCTCGCCACACGTATTCTGGAAGACCGTCGGGAGCGCTTAGTGGCGATGCTGGTGATTCCACTCACGACGTGTTCTGCACGCCTGCCAGTGTTTACTCTACTCATCGCCGCCCTGATTCCGGCCACCGCGAGTGTGGGTCCGTTCTCCCTTCAAGGCGTGGCGATGATGGGTCTCTACATCTTTCCTATGCTGAGCGCGATTCTGGTGGCGGCGGTTTTACGCAAGATCATGCCACACGATGCTCCATCGATGCTGTTGATGGAGTTGCCACCGTATCGTTGGCCCAAGGTTCGCCATCTCATTCGCACGCTCTTGAACAAGGCCAATCTCTTTGTGAGCAAGGCGGGGAAGGTGATTCTCGCCCTCTCGTTGGTGATTTGGGTTTTGGTTTCATTCCCGCGCCATCCCGATGGCAGCGCCGGTAACATCGAAGACTCTTATGCCGCCGTCATTGGCCGCGCCTTTACTCCTATTTTTGCTCCGCTAGGCTTCGACTGGCGAATTAATACGGCGCTCATTCCCGCCTTCGGTGCACGGGAAGTGCTGGTGGCCGCACTGGCCACGGTCTATGCCGTGGAAGGAAATGAAGAATCGCAGAGCTCTCAGCTCACCACGATCCTAGGACGT
This sequence comes from Pseudomonadota bacterium, assembly GCA_027486525.1. Taxonomy (GTDB): domain Bacteria; phylum Bdellovibrionota; class Bacteriovoracia; order Bacteriovoracales; family Bacteriovoracaceae; genus UBA6144. Next base: position 3,180 of record JAIXOY010000194.1, on the reverse strand, counting down.
GAATACTCTCTCGCAACTTTAGCCGCCCTTATTGTTTGGTTCATCTTTTCACCCCAATGCATCTCGACGATTGCGGTTATCCGCCGTGAGTCGGGTGGGTGGGGCGCTCCGCTCGCCATGGTGGCGTATACCTTGGCGCTGGCCTGGATCATGGCATTTCTTACATACCGAATCCTTGTGTAGCCCCCTGATTCCTCAGGAATAATTACACACCCCCCTGGCCGTTGTTTCCATACTGTCAGCTCCCCGCTACTTTGCCGTCGGTTCATCTTAACCCCCTCGTCAGGAGTGTCTATGAAATCTATGATCACCGCCCTTCTCGTCGTCACTAGTGTCCAAGCTTTCGCGGGAAATAAAATCATCTACGGCGCCGATGATCGCCAGGATGTTCGGGATGTGACAGACGCGGGTTTGCTAGAACTCGCCAGCTCCACAGCGGCGATGGTTCCCTCTTGGAAAGTGGGCTACTACACTGATCGCCAAGTGATCCCGGCGATCAATGATTTGCTGAATCTCAGCAACTCGATGGGTGTGTGCAGTACGGAACGCTTCGCCAAACAACCGGCCCTGGCCGATTGCTCCGGGTTTTTAGTGAGTGACACAAAACTCGTCACGGCTGGCCACTGCGTCGACGAGATCAACGGCTGCGGCGACAACGTGTGGGTGTTCGATTACAAGCTCGATCAGCCAGGAGTCGACACTCCGGTTATCGCCAGCAGCAACATCTACAAATGCAAAAAAGTCGTGAAGTCAGTGCTCGATCCCGTCACCAAGATGGATTACGCCGTCGTTGAACTCGAGCGCGCCGTCACCGATCGCCGCCCACTCGCCTTCCGTCGCTCAGGCAAAATCGAAGTGAACACTCCGGTGGTCGTCATCGGACACCCCTCTGGCCTGCCGACGAAAATTGCCGGCGGAGCCCGTGTCATGGAAGTGAATCAAGTTTTCTTCCGCGGTAACCTTGATACCTACGGTGGCAACTCTGGTTCTGCGGTCTTCAACGCGAACACTCGCGAAGTCGAAGGCATCCTGGTTCGCGGCGCGCGTGACTACGTCGCAACGGCAGCGGGCTGTGCCGTCTCGAACGTCATGAGCGTTGATATCGCCACGGAAGCAGTGACTCTCATTACCAACGTCAAAGAAATCTCAGGACTCTAAACTATGCTTCCTCTCATCTTGCTCCTCGCCGCTGCTCCTGTTTTCGCACAAGACAAAGTCATCTACGGTGAAGACAACCGGCAGGACATCGTTGATGTGCAGAGCGCGGCTTGGATCGAGATTGCCAATTCCACGGCAGTGATGATCCCCAGCGCGGACATTCCTAGCGGGGGGAAGGGTGGTAAAGGCGGAAGAGGTGGAAGAAAAACCGGCATCACCATTTCAGGGCCAACCTTGACGAGCCGGGGAATTTGTCCGAGTGAACGTTTTGCGAACCAGCCAACGGTGGGCAACTGCTCTGGGTTTTTGATCGATGAGAAAACCATCGTGACCGCCGGTCACTGCATGGCGACTCCCGAGGACTGCACGGACAGTAAGTGGGTGTTCGATTACAAGATTGAAGTCCTAGGCGTCGACTCCGTTACTTTGCAGAAGAATAACATCTACGGCTGCAAGAAGATCCTTAAGCAAGTTTTGGATCGCACGACACAAAACGATTTCGCTGTGATCGAGCTGGACCGCGCGGTGACCGATCGTGTGCCTCTTAAAACTCGTGAAAGCGGTAAGGTCGAAGTCGGGACGCCGCTCGTTGTGATTGGTTACCCATCAGGTCTTCCTCTGAAAGTTGCCGGCGGCGCGAATGTGCGTTCCGTGAGTACGGATTTCTTTGTGGCAAACCTTGATACCTATGGTGGTAATTCGGGTTCAGCGGTGCTGAACGCTGTGACCATGGAAGTAGAAGGGATCTTGGTGCGTGGAGACACGGACTACGTGTCGAGCCCGGAGGGATGCCGCGTTTCCAAGGTCCAGGGAGACAACGAAGGCCGCGGTGAAGATGCGACCTTCATCACAAACATCAAAGCGAGTTTAAAGCGTTAGCACTTAAAGGGTGTGGCCGTGAGATCCTGCGGCTTACACTCTTTCTCTTTTTGTTCCAGCAGCATGGTATTCCCACCCAGCTTGTGAACTTCTTCACTTAACCCTCTCAGACATTCTTCGCAGGTTTTCTCGGCTTTGCACGTCAGCGGAGCAAACGTTGGGATACCTTCACAGCTCCTAACGCCTTCTGGAGTGGTGACGACTTTCACTCCCGGGGCGACGGCACAGGCCGAAACAGCAAAGAGCAGAGAAACGATGAGAGTCTTCATTTGAGTTGAACCTTTTGCCAATCCTTCACCTGCCAAACAGTGCGAACGTCAGCGATTTTTTCGTTGTGAGCATTGAAGATCTCAGTGTTGTGCTCAAAGAGAACTTTGTCTTCCGTCGTGAGCTGGGCCTTGAGTTCCTTGGCCCGCTCAGGGGTCATCTTCGCCACACCTCGAAGAGCGGTGCGGCCCTGCAGGTGATACTTCACGCTCAGTTCGGCCAGAATCAAACGATAGCGACTCATGCCAAGTTGTTTAACCAGCGTCATGCCGGCGCAGAACTCACCCAGCGTGGCGATCGAACAGGCGTGCATGCCACCCAAGTGATTATGGTTCAACTTAAAACTTGGTAGGGAAATCTGCACTTCATCGGTCGCTAGTTTCGTGAACTTGAAACCGTGGGGAGCGTTGAAGGGAATCGCTAAGCGCATAAGATTATCAAGCGCCAACCGTGACCAGCGATCGTCTTTCGCCAGGAGTTTCTCGACGAGTGCTGAACCCTTCATACTTGCTCCCACCGTGCTTTCAGTTCGGCTTGGGCTTTTTCATAGCCGCTCATGAAGTGATTCACCACTTCCGCCACACTGGACTGTTTTTTAGTAAACTCGATCGACGTGCCCGCGCACCAGACACTCTTGTAAGACGCGGAGAAGGCAGCTTTCTCGAGCAGCTTCATGCCCTTCCAAAACGTCACCATCTTGGCGTACTTTTTCATTTGTTTATTCTTGTTCAAAAAGCTTTCCACGATGTTTTGTTCCGTGCCGATTTTTTTTAGGTACGGCGTATTGATGACCGTGCAGCGGCTGCCGGAGAGCTTCGTGGTGACAACGATATCTTTAGCGCCGTAATCCACGCAGGCCTGCTTGTAGCCATCGCT
>JAIXOY010000227.1 GCA_027486525.1 Pseudomonadota bacterium | reverse complement strand
AGCAGCTCATGACAGAACAAACACCCCGCGGTAAGGGCCTCGCCGCGATCGACGACGACCTCAGGTTTTTTTTTGAGTTCGATTTTGAAGAAGTGGGTAGCAAATCGGTAAGGATTGAACTCCGGGGTAACGGCCAAACCCAAGAAATGGACCGCGTGTACTTTACCTTTCGCGAGAGCGTCTTCCAAGTCGAACGCTAACTCCTCCTGTGTCTCACGAACGACCGCGGCCCAGAGTTTTGGATCAAGTGAGGTCGTCAATGGATGGGGCGCAAGCTCGTCTTCCTGGGCTTCGACTTTTCCACCAGGAAAAGCCCAATAACCGGGAAATGATTTTAGGAAATATTGTCGCTGGATCGCGAAGACCTGGTCGCCATGAGTGAGCACGACAGAGACCGCATCAATGATCCTAGACATGGGCCGCTGCTTTAGCGTACCGAACGTCGCGGTAACCTTTGATGTTATCAAGGTCCACCAGTTGATGACGGCGCTCTCCTGGGGAGACCGTGTTCATCGCAAGGATCTTGCTACGAATTGATTGAGCGATTTGACGTTCTTGCGAGTGCCATGACGGCATGAGGACTCTTAAGATGCGTAGACGCCGCATGATTTTAAGCATCCACCGGCTTGGACTAAAATCAAATTCAATTTTTTTGCCCGCGATGTCAAAGGCCGGGCGGTTGATGTGCACGACTTTAAAGCCTGTGCCGAGCTTGCTATAGCGAGCACGGTCCGTGGCTTTTTTCACCGGCGAAGTCATCAGGTGCGACACAAAGACTTCGTCTTTTATCCAATAGGTCTTCGCCAGCGCGCGAACGGCAATCGCAGTCTCTTCTTCACTCAATGCAAAACTAGCGATGGCACGAACGTCTTCCATGAACTGCGCCAAATGCAGCCCATGATTGTAAACGATCTGGTCGTGCACATACTGCGCCCAGTGTTCGCGAGGAATGTGCGGAACCATTTTCTCGCCCTCACGACGGTAGTTGTTAAACATATTCACTAAGCGTTGACCATTTTGCCATGGGTAGCGACTAAACTTCACTGAGAGCGCCAGATGCGGGAGAATGTCCTCTTGAGCTTTTGGTTTCTCAACTCCACCCTCGAGCCACCAGCGACGGCCCCAGTTAAACGCGGCCAGGTTAGGCGCAAGCTCTCCGCCAGGGATCGCTCCCTTAAAAGCACTCTCCATATCTTTCTCGCTGAATGGCAAGCGACCGCTTTGAAACATGACACCCAAAAGCATGGCCGAGGCATAAACGGGGCGTTGGAAACGCTCGAAACAGAGTTGCTTAAACGGTCCCATGATCAACCGATCACCTAGCTTGGAGCGCAGCTCTTCGCGCATCTGCTCCGCTGTCATCGGTGCGGCTTCGCGACCGCTATCGAGCATCAGTGACAGTGGCACCTGAAAGTCCTCGTCGAGAATCAAGACGCCGTCTTCGGCCAAGAAACTCAGGGCACGTGCCCCTTCTAGGAGATCCGGCGATACGACAACAGCAGCAGTGGCTTCGGGCACAACCTGGCCGTGAGAACGGTGCTTCGGATAAAGTGCGAGGTGACTCGTGACACTTCCGTTCCGTTGCGCGAGGCCCTTCTGATCGACGAATTTAAAATCAAGATCACTGCGACCACCCATGCCTTGTGCCGCTTCTGCGATTACGCGTGAGATCGTGGTGACACCTGATCCGCCGACACCAATCACGATGGCGCGCCAATCGTGACCCTCAGCGATCGAAGCCAAGTCCCACTTCACCTGTGGAGCAATGATTTTATCCAGCGCGACTTCTGCGGGGAGACCAAGATACTTCGTTGGGTGATAATTTTTCACCTCTACTAATTCAAAACTCGGGCAGGCCTTGAGCTTGGTGCAGTAAGAATCCGACACGCAGATTTGGGGATCGATCATGACTTTTGTGCCGTAAGCGTCCTGCGTTTGTGAAAGTCCCGGGCAGCCTGTCATCTCGACACACACACGGCAGTCTTCACAGGCCAGGGTGTTGATCTGATAAAAACCGCGCACAGACTCTGTGCCACCGGTTTTATAGAGCGCTCGTTCCTCACGCTTCTTGCGCCCATGAAAAGTAAGGCCACACTCTTTATTAGAAACGATGACCTTCACTCCGGACTTAACGATGTAGTCCGTCAGCAAGTTCTTGTAGAAGTAACGATCTGAAGGATTCACTTCAATGGCTTCCGCCACTTGCAGTGAACGCGCCACATCCAGCATACTTTGGCGAGGACGTACGACACCTTCCACAGACATCCCTGAGCGAGGGGTCTGTTGATGACCGGTCATGGCCGTGTTGTCATTGTCGAGCAGGATGTACGTGATGTTGTGACCCATTTGAACTGAGTTCGAAATGGACGTCATGCCGGAATGGAAGAAGGTTGAATCCCCCATCAAAACCACAGAGGGGTTATCGGTGAATAGATCAGTTCCGGCACCGAGCGCACCGCCTTGTCCCATCGCCGAAAGATCGTGCATCTCTTTAAATGGCTCAAGGAATGAAAGGGAATAACAGCCCACATCGCCATGGGAAACAAGATTGATGTTTTTCTCGGCAAGATCGTGACGAATCTCTTTCATGATCGAAAGTGTTTCGCGGTGTGGACAGCCCGGACAAAAAGTCGGCAGACGCTTAGGTACCGACAGATCAATCTTCGTAGGCATGAAACTCAGCATCTTACTGGTATCAAGTCCCCAAAGAGCGAGTGACTCCCGAAGGCCCTTACGAACACCTTCGCAGTTAAGGCCACCGTGTGCAGGAAAGCCTGCCGCGTTCCCAAATTCTTTACCCCAGACTTCACGACTCAAACCCGACTTGACGCAGAGATTATTAATCTCTGCTTCTAAGAACCCACGCTTCTCTTCAACCACCAGTACGCGTTCGTGCTGGCGCAAGAAAGGCAGCAGGCTTTTTTCGTTGAGCGCATAGGCCCCAGCGCATTTGTAAAGATGAACGTGCGTGAGCAGCTCAGATTCTTCGAGCACTTGTTTGAGGGTTTCAAAAACGGCACCACTTGAGACGATGCCAATGTTCGCGGTGGAACGACCGAAGGTTTTATCTAGGTTCTTCTTCTCCAGCGCCTGCAGGAACTTAGGAAATCGCTGCTGCATCATCCGAATGTCGGCCCCGAGAGAATTCGGCGGCACCATGACGTTTTCACTGAGATTGAATTTCGCAGGATCGAGCGTGACTGGCCCATGGGCGACCTGCACTTCGCTGCCAATCTCTACGCGTCCCCCACCTTCGGCCATGAAGGTCGTCAGCAAAATGCCGACGTAAATGCTCGACTCACGAGAAAGCTCCAGCGCGACTTTCATCCAGTCTTTGAGTTCTTGCGGCGTCGCTGGCTCAAGGAATGGGATGTGTAAATGTTTGTAGAGATAACGGGAGTCAGCGGGCGTTGAAGTTGAAATAGACCAGGGATCATCACCGACAGCAATGACGACGCCCGCTTTTTCTCCGTGAGCATCCACTGAACCGGGGTTCGCAAAATTTCCCACCGACAAGGCATCAGCGGCCACATGAAGCCCCATGGACTTCATGGCGACGAGGACGTTTTGCCCTGCCATTTTTGCACCGGACGCCATCGCCGCAGCGTTAGCTTCTGAGTTGGCGATAACAACACGAATGCCTTTGCCGTGCAGCTCGTCTTTTCTTTCGTAGAGAATGTTGAAAAAATCAGCAAGCGGGGACCCGGGATAGCCGGTGTATAAATGAAACCCGGCCTCCAATCCTCCCTGGATCAATAACTCGTTCCCATTCAGGATTTTAGCTGCCATTCATCCCCCGTTTAACACCGTTATTTTACGGTAAGGAGAAACACTGTGTCCGAAAAAATCCAAGTTAGCCAGACGGTCGCCATACTGATCGACGGCAATAACATTGAACGAAGCCTAGAAACTGAGTATGGCGCTGACAGTCGAATGGTCAACTTTGACGTTCTTGTCCCTCGCCTGCTTGGCAATCGTGGTTTAAATCGTCTTATTTACTTTCGTGAGGGACAAAATATTTCCTCACGCTTAGCGGATAAGCTCCATGCTGAGTTCTATGGCTCGGTTCGCGCCTGTCATAAATCTGCCGATATCCCCCTCTCAATCAAGGCCACTCAGCTGGCCGGTAAAGTGGATACCATCATCATTTTGTCGGGCGACTCAGACTATGTAGAACTGGTTCGCCACCTCAAGGGCGAAGGCGTCCGTGTTGAGATTTGTGCCGTGGAAAACCACGTCGCGCAGGTCCTCAAAGACGAAGCCGACTACTTTTACTTGATGCAAAAAACGGACTGCTTTGGGGCCAATCACCCTCAGCAGCGTTCCGTGAACCGCCGCCCGGGCCGTCCAAGCTCTCCGGCGAAAAGACGCTAGACAATCGTTTCGCACAGGGGAATCATGGCTCAAATTGAGGAGATTCCCCATGCGCGCGCAAAATCCTGCCGGTCTAAAATCCATCGACCACCTTGAGTTCACGGTTGATGATTTTTCATCGCCAACCGTTAGACTCTTTCACGACATGGGCTTCACTCTCACCGCCGAAGCGCCCAACAAACGTCTCTACACGCAAGGCCAGGTTCGTTTTCTGGTCACGGATGAAAAGAATCCGGAGTCGGCCTCTCGGCGCTACTTCAACGCACATGGAGAAGGCGTCAGCAAAATCTCTTTTCAAGTAGAATCTGTAGAGACGGCACTTGATGTGACCCTGAAAAATGGCGCCGTACTCAAGGAAGATTTGAACTCATCGCACTCGTTGCATGGCTCAATAAAGACAGCATCTATCCAAGGTTTTGGGGATGTGCTGAATGAGTTTGTAGAGCGCGGTGCTGGCGAATTCCGCATAGGTTTCCAACCCGTCGCCACGGACCCACTGGCACGACCACTCAAAACCCGTGTCTCACGGATTGATCATCTCACCAATAACGTCCCCAAAGGACAAATGGATCACTGGGTAGAGTTCTACAAACGGACCTATGGATTTGTAGAGACTCGGTACTTTGATATCAAAGGCTCTAAGACTGGCCTCAATTCAAAAGTCGTTCAGCTGGTTGATAATTCAATTATCATTCCGATCAACGAACCAGAAAAAGAAGGCGGCAAGAGTCAGATTCAAGAGTTTTTGGATGTTCATAGAGGGCCGGGAGTGCAACACATCGCCTTGATGACGCCTGATATTATTTCAACGGTCGGCGAATTGCGTGGGCGAGATTTGAAATTCCTCGATGTTCCTAATTCGTACTACGACCTCATCCCTACTCGACCTTTTAAAGTCACGGAAGACGTGAAAACTTTACAAGAACTCCGCATCCTCGTGGATGGTGATCCAGAGGGCTATCTGCTGCAAATTTTCTCCCAGACCTGCGTTGGGCCGCTGTTTTTTGAGTATATCCAGCGGAAAAATCATTGGGGTTTTGGAAATGGGAACTTCCAGGCTTTGTTTGATGCTATCGAGCGTGACCAGGTGCAACGAGGCTACCTCTAAAGATTGTTAATGTTCTGTTAAGAGGCTCCAGATTGCTCTTACTTTTGCCTTCGATAAGGTATCCCTGAGTCAGTTATTATCTGAATTAAGGGAGTCTACATGATGCGCACAGCTATCTTGGTCCTTCTCGTTACCATCGCTGCTTGCAGCCGTTCTCAGAATCACGTGGTGATTCAAAACAAAGGCTCAGACACATTGGTGAACTTGGCGCAGGCCTGGGCCGAAGAATACAAAGTCATCGTCCCTAGCGTTGGTATCGCTGTTTCTGGCGGCGGTTCAGGCACTGGGATCGCGGCCCTCATCAACGGCACTGTGGATATCGCCAATTCATCTCGCGCGATACACGAGCAAGAAAAAATCGACGCGGAAAAAAACAACAACGGCAAAGTGACCGAGTACATCGTGGGCCTCGATGCCCTCGCTGTTTTCGTTCACCCTGCGAACCCGATCGCAGACCTCACACTCGAAGAGATCGGTTGCATCTACGGCAAGAGCGGCAAGTGCCTAACTTGGAGCGATGTTCGTCCAGGAACTGTTGTCCCAGGCTGCCAAGATAACAAAATCATCCGCGTCTCACGCCAGTCGAACTCGGGTACATACGAGTACTTCCGTGAGGCAGTCTTGGGCAAAACCCAGGACTTCAAACAGGGCTCTATGGATTTGAACGGGTCTCGCGAAGGCGTGGACATGGTTGGTAAAACTCCATGCGCCATCGGTTACACCGGCATGGGCTATGTTTCAAAAGAAGTTAAATCTCTTTGCGTCGCTAAAGACAAAAGCACTCCTTGCGCCCTTCCGAATATGGAAAATGCCCTTACTAAAGCTTACCCGATCTCGCGTGAACTTTTTATGTACACCGTGGGAACGCCTAAGCCTGAAGTTCAGGCTTTCTTAGACTGGATTAAGACAGATGCCGCCAAGACTATTACAAAAAATTCAGGCTTCGTTCCGGTTCAGTAATGGATAAGGTACAGGTGCTCACCATGACTCAAGCAAAAGCAAAACCGGTTCGCCGTAACCAGCGCCCGTGGTCTGAGCGAATTATTGAAGGAATGATCAAGGCCGGCGGCATGTCGGGGATCATCTTCGTGGTGGGTATCCTCATCTTCATCCTGCGTGAGTCTGCGGGTTTTCTCTTTGGTAACTTCGATTTCGTTGAATTTTTCGCGAGCGGGAACTGGGTTCCCGCATCGGTGGAAAAAATTGAATACGGCACGCTCGCTTTGCTCGCAGGAACCATGAGCGTAACTCTGGTTTCAATGGTCATCGCTGTTCCTGTGGGCCTCGCCTGCGCATTCTACATCTCTGAATTCTGCCCGCCGCGTCTTCGTGAAACGTACAAGATCCTTATCGAGTTTTTGGCAGCTATTCCATCAGTCGTCTGGGGCTTCATCGCGATCGTGATCATCAACCCTTTGTTAATTGATGTGTTCCAGATCCCAAGCGGTCTCAATATAATGAACGCGGCCATTATCTTGGCTTTGATGTCTCTGCCTTTGATTGTCTCGATTGGTGAGGATGCTCTGCGGGCGGTTCCTGAATCGTACCGCGAAGCTGCCGAAGCCATGGGTGCCACGAAGTGGGAAGTCGCGACTCGCGTACTTCTTCCGGCAGCTAAGAATGGTCTAATGGCCGCTGCTCTTTTAGGTGTAGGCCGTGCTCTTGGTGAAACCATGGCGGTGCTGATGGCGACAGGCCACTCGATCCGTTTTCCGACGAGTATCTTCGATCCGGTCAGAACGCTCACCGCCACGATCGCGGCGGAACTCGGCGAAGCCCCTAAAGGCGGCGAGCACTACCAGTCGCTCTTTGCGATTGGCCTTTACTTGTTCATTCTCTCTTTCATTATTAACGTCCTGGCCGATCGCCTCGTGCGCGGCAAGAGGCTTAAGTAATGTTTGCGCCAAATCAACGCCTCATCAATAAAACAAAAAAAGAAGAACGCTTCAAAGCCGCTCTCTCGACTTTAACCGTTGGGATCTTTCTCCCGGCCTTGATGATTGTGGGCTGGCTCTTCGTGAAAGGTGCACCAGCGCTTTCCATGGACTTCCTGCTTCAGGACCCGATTCGCGGTATGACCGCCGGGGGAATTTTCCCGACAATCATTGGAACTATCTGGCTTGTGACAATTTGCGTTCTGATCTCAGCTCCGCTCGGTATCCTGGCGGCGATCTATCTCTCGGAATACGCTCCCGATAATCTTTCTACGCGCATCATTCGTCTGTGCATCCTCAATCTTGCCGGTGTGCCTTCCATCGTGCATGCGCTCTTCGGCTTGGGTGCCTTCGTGCTTTTCCTGCGCATGGGAACTTCCATCTTGGCGGCGTCTTGTACTCTGGCCGTCATGAACCTGCCGGTCATTATCACTTCAACTCTTGAATCACTTCAAGCGGTGCCTCGTTCGTTTCGCGAAGCCTCTTGGAACGTGGGCGCATCGAAACTCCAGACCATCCGCCACATCGTCTTACCTAACTCGATCCCGGGAATTTTGACGGGCATGGTGTTCGCCGTTTCTCGTGCGGCCGGCGAAACCGCGGCGATTCTTTTCACCGGAGTGGCGTTCTATCTCCCCTTCTTGCCGGTCAACGTGTTTGAGCAGTGCATGTCACTCTCCATGCACCTCTTCACGATCTCAACTCAAGTGGTGGGTGTTCCAGAAGCCTATCCCTACGCCACGGCTTTGGTACTCATCACGATGGTCCTGATCGTGAACTCACTCAGTGTGGCCCTGCGCTGGTACTTCCGTTCTCGGAGAAAATGGTGAAGAAAAAATTAGAAATCAAAAATCTCCGTGTTTCTTACGGAGAAAGCACTGTCCTCGAAGACGTCACCCTTGATGTTTACGAGAATGAAGTCCTCGCAATCATCGGGCCGGCGAACTCCGGCAAATCGAGTTTCCTCAAGTCTCTGAACCGCATGACGGATTTCATCTCGGGCTGCACAGTCACGGGCCAAGTCTTGCTTGATGGCGAAGACATTTATGAAACCCAGGACTCGACGTGGCTGCGTCAACGAGTGGGCATGGTATCTCCACTTCCCGTTGGCCTGCCCATGAGTATCCTCGACAACGTGACCTACGCTCCACGCATGGCCGGCGAAAAGAACAAGGCTCGGCTCGAAGAGATCGCTCAGGACTGTCTACAGAAAGCGGCTCTCTGGGATGAAGTTAAAGATCGCCTTGATGGGCTCGCGACGAAACTCTCGGGTGGCCAGCAACAGCGCCTCACGATTGCTCGTGCGCTTTCACATAGTCCTGAAGTTTTGTTTCTTGATGAATTTTCGATTGCCATCGATCCCGTCACAACGATGAAGATTGAAGAAGTTTTGATGGAACTGAAGAAGAACATGACGATCGTGTGTGTCACAAACGTGATTCACCAGGCCCGCCGTCTTGGGAATCGTACGGCGATGATGCTCGAAGGTCGTTTGTTGGACATCGACACGAATGATCGCATCTTCGCTGGTCAGGTGAACGACAAGCGCACGCATGACTACATTGAAGGGGTGTTTGGCTAATGGGAACACACGCAGTCACCGTCAATAATTTCAGCTTCTGGTACGGCAATTTCCAGGCCCTAAACCAGCTCACATTCAACATCCCAGCGATGCAGATCACGGCACTCATTGGTCCGTCGGGGTGCGGAAAAAGTACCTTCATCAAGTGTCTCAATCGCATCAACGAACGCGGCGGCACGGCCAAGTGGTCCGGAAGCATTCAAGTCTTTGGCCATGATATCTATCACCCAATCAACTCCCTCCCAGAGATTCGTAAGAACGTGGGAATGGTTTTCCAAAAACCGAATCCACTCCCTCTGAGTGTCTACGAAAACGTCGTGTTTGGCATAAAGACCCACTCGGCTAATCACAAAAAAGACTACTTGGATGGCATGGTGGAAGAGGCACTCAAGAAAGTCGGCATGTGGACAGAGTTGAAAGATCGCCTCGATCGTCCGGCGATTGGATTGAGTCTCGAAAAGCAGCAAAAGCTCTGCATCGCTCGTTTGCTTCCACTCAAGCCCAAACTGCTTCTCTTGGATGAGCCCTGTTCAGCGCTCGATCCGAAGGGCACCCAGGCCGTTGAAGAGCTGATTCGCGAGCTTCGTTCTCACTACACCATCATTATTGTCACTCACAGTATGGCGCAGGCCAAGCGCGTGTCTGATGACACCATGTTTATGTACATGGGTGAGCTCGTCGAGCACGGTCAGACTGAGCAGATTTTCAACGCACCGAAAAACCCACGTACTGGCCAGTATATTGAGGGTCGTTTCGGCTGAGGTTTTGACACCCCTGCCTTAGGCATGAAATGTTAGGGCATGACATTCGAAACGCTAAAATACGAAGTTCGCGACGCCACCGCCGTCATCACACTCAACCGTCCAGAAGTTTACAATGCGCTAAACCTGCGCGGAAAACTCGATATTATTGAGGCGATCAAGAAGGCTAACTCCGCAGCAGATATTCGCTCGATCGTTTTGACCGGCGAGGGCAAAGCCTTCTGCTCGGGCCAGGACCTAAACGATCGTTCGGTTGATGCACGCAAAGGTCCAGTTGATATTGGCCACACACTGGAAACAGAGTGGAATCCTTTGGTGAACGCTATTCGTGCCTCAGAGAAACTCGTCATCGCTGCGATCAATGGCGTTTGCGCTGGT
>JAIXOY010000029.1 GCA_027486525.1 Pseudomonadota bacterium | reverse complement strand
CGCCGCTGTGGCCTGGGCCTGTCGTGCCTTCCATGGATGGAGTGGTGATATGAAGGTCATCACCAAGGGCGGCGAGCATCGAGTGCGCATCGATGAAACTGGAATGCTTTGGTACAGCGGAGATATCCGCCTCGTGTATACGGGCACTCTTGCTTAAACCGTTTCACGTGCCTGCGCTCGCCTGGCGAAGAGCGCGCAAGAATTCCGCCGCTTCCAGGCCATCCGTTTGACGATGGTCAAAGCTTAGCGTCAGTTCAATGGCTCCTGATTCTTGAGGTGCGCCGACGCCCAGTATCGCCGCTTGTCGCTGAGGAAGCAGGGGAATGAAGTGCTGCACATCCAGGTGATAGAGACTTGTGAGGGTGAAGGTTGCGCCGCTCAGTTCTTGGGGACTGAGTTCTTTGCGTACATATCGCAACTGTAGTTCTTTGACCTGTGCACCCACTTGCTCAAGGGAGAGCTTGTCTGCATGGTAAAGAGTCACGACCTTGAGACCGAGGTCTAGCATGTTGAGCGTGACACCGAGATTTACATGACGGTAGCTGCGGGGACCTTGCTGATAGAACCCATTGAGCCGCGGGAACGATTTCAGGATTCGTGAAGCATGGAATAGCAAGAGATCCGGGACGCTAATCAGCAATCCGCATTTTACGATGTGTTCGTTAAGCCCCTCAACTTGAACCAAGATGCTTACCGAACTTTGATACGGGAGCGCGGAGTTTCCAACGATTTTCTCGACTTCAAGTTTTTTCGTGTTTGATTCGGCGAGCGGGAAATGCAGTTGGTCGGCGATGAAGTTCTGGACGTGCTCAACTCTCACTCGACTCAGGTGGGCGAATACCTCAGCGTTGATGTTATTCTGACTCATGAGTTTGTGAGCCTTGAGGGTACAGTGTCCTCCATGCACAGTCTGCGGAGTTTCTGCGGGCGGATTTCCGATGTGGGCCATGGAGGAGCCCACGGCGAGTCGGTCCCCTTCTTGGCATAGAAGTTGGATGGGGCCAGACACGGGAGCGTGGATTTCAATTTGTGTTTTTGTGGATTCAATTTCAGCTAGCAAGTCGCCACTCTTTACCGCCTGTCCTGACTTAACGTGCAATTTAACGACTAGGGCATAGTTGTCATTAGCGCTTGAGCGTGGAATGCGGACAATCGCGGAATCACTCATTGAAGACCTCACAGCAAGCAGCAAAGATCTTCTCGCTTGTTGGCAAGAACTGCGACTCAAGAGTTGCGGCTGCGGGAACGATGTCACGAGGTGAGCAAATGATGCGAGCTGTGAAAGAAACCAGCGGGTGTAGCCGTGCAACCAGACCATCGGCCAGTCCGTTACCACTGGTTCCTTCCTCGACGATCACGAGTCGGCCTGTTCGGTGGAGTGATTGAGCGATGCGGGGGACCTCAAGCTGATGAAGAACGAGGGGGAGAACAAGGTCAACGTAGACTTCTTCTTCGAACAGTTGCTTCATGGCTTCTTCTGCCAAAACCCCCATGGCACCGAACGCTACGATCGTGACGTCTGCCTCGGCATGTGAGGAAATGATCGTGGTGTGCTGCTGGGTGGTAGTCAGTGTCCATGCTGTCGGAAGCGCCGGTGGTAAGTAGTCATAGAGCGCTTTGGGTTCAAACACGATCGTCGGTGCGGAGAGAGTTTTCATGAGGCTGGCATAGAAATCGATGATCGCCACACGGTGGTGGAGAAGGAAGACGTGGAGCCCCGGCATTCCCACGAAGTATTTCTCTGGCGACTGGCTATGGGTTGGCCCATAGCCTCTCCCGCCACCCGTGGGAGTCCTCAGCAGAAAATTTCCCCAGCTATCGTTTTGGCTTAAGGCCTTCAGCTTAGTTGCATGGTTATAGAGTTGGTCAAAAACGAGGCCCATGAAGTCGGCGAACATGAGTTCAATCATCGTCTGGACACCGCCCATGGCTGCGCCGCTGGCAAACCCGACAAGTGCGGCTTCACTCGTGGGAAAGTTGAAGACCTGCTCGGGGTATCGCTCCGAGAGACCCTTACTCACCTTAAATGCGCCGCCATAGGGATCGCCGACATCTTCACCGATGAAGAAGTGCAGAGGATCTTCGGCAAGCCAGCTGTGAAGAGAGGAATTTAACCGGCCGAGAAGCGGAGCTTGGATTTCGCCTTGAGCGAATGCCGGTAGATGACTGGGAACGGAGTCTTTGTACACTGGGTGCGGTAGTGTCCGCGCACGTGTGATGTCAGTCTCAACGGACTGCTCGAGAGCTTTCAAGTGGGCCCTCTCCTCGCCTGCGACGGTGGCGAGGTAGGTTTCCAGTGGATCGATCGAGCGATAATGGGCTTTCTCCTCAGCTGCTCTTAAGTCGTCGCCTTTCGAGTGCGGCGCCAACCGATAGCAGCCCACTTCTAGAAAACTTGCCTGGGAAGACCGGGCTTTTTGAAAGCATAGCTGCATCTTCTCGAAGAGATCCTCTACGTTCCATACATCAGCCTTTTGATATTGCAGGCCAAAGGCTTCGGCGCGTCCCTGGATGCTCCCGGCGAGTGTTTCGGATTGCGGTGTCGTCTGAGCAATAGCATTGTTCTCTAGGATGAAGAGCACGGGGAGTCGCCACTTGGCCGCAAGATTCATCGCTTCGTAAACCAGTCCTTCGCCGAGGGCACCATCGCCGATAAAACAAATGGCAATGCCGGGGTCGTTTTTTTTCTTCAACGCGAAGGCGCGTCCGCAAGCTAGCGCCGTTGCTCCTCCCAGAATTCCGTTGGCGTAAAATTGAGAGGTGATGAGATGCTGACTCCCGCCACGTCCCTGGACAACGCCTCGTTGTTTCCCCATGATTTCCGCAATCAGTTCGAGGGGAGAGTCGTGCTTGGCCAGGTAATGGCCGTGGCAGCGATGGTTTGAGAATACGACATCATCCTTGCTCACTAACTGAGAGAAGATGGCAGAGATCAATTCTTGTCCGAGGCACGTATGAATCGTGCCGCGAAGTTCGCCTTCGCCGAAGAGGGCAAGCAGTGCCGTTTCGATCCGGTTGATTTGAAAGGCTTTTCGAAAGGCCTGGGTTTTATCAAGGAGTCTCATGGAGCTTCCTTTCGACCAGGTCGAAGATCCGATCGACGCGAGTCGCACCGATGAGTTCTTCACCGGTGAATTTTAGACCAAGGCTCTTTTCTAAGCGGATGAAGAACAGGACGTGATTCAGCGAACTCCAGTCTGGCAGGTCCTGCCGCTCAAGTTGTGGATGGAAGGGCCTCTCCGGCTTGAAGTGCTCGATGAATTGTCTGGAGATATGGTCTTCAATTTCTTGGCGGTTCATATCGGGTAGCGCTCCATGAGACATCGTCCCTAGGGTAGCACGGATGCGAGCTTTTCCAAGAAAGTCTGGCAGCTGGGGGGCGTGTCAGGGTGCTTGAGCTGACAGGTCACGAGTTCCGTATAGACCTGCGCTGCGGCAGGTTTTAGATGCGTAAAGTCGGCCCAGTTTTCACGGGGAATCGTTAGGGCATGGTTAGTAAGAACAAGCACACTGGGTCCGAGTGCATTTTTAAGTAGCTCTACATTGATGAGAATCGTTTCATTGGCCCTGCGAGGTTCGAGGTTAATGATCAGCTTTTTTCCCTGAGCCTCCACCTCTCGGCCGAGTGCAGTTACAAAGCGAAGTGCTTCGGGATCGAGAGGCCATTTCCTCTTATCAATCAGCCGTAGCTGAACACTTTCCGCCGGGGCCTGCGCTACGCTGTCAGAGAAAACGGCCCCATCCCCGTTTCGATAGGTGACGACCGAGCGGTCATTGTTACCGCGAACGTAATTGACGAGGCGCGGGTCGTTCGCGAGGTCGGTCTTGTACCGAAGCAGAGTCGTCGCGAAATAGTCTTTTGTGGGCCTGAAGACCTCGCCGATGAAAGGCCAGTCGCTGTAGAGCGGGAAAAGGTGCTTGATGTTAAACTTGCGCCAGCACTCAAGGCCGCGGAGTCTATAGAAGAACGTCACATCATACAACGTACGAAATGCCGGACAGCTCACAGGATACAAAAACACTCGCGCGGACAAGCTCAGCATGACGTGGGAGGCCCGCGAAGTCCTGAACGAATCAATGATAGAAGGGAAATCCTCCCAGTAGCGACCGGGAAGGCCAAAGTTAAAACTGCTGAGGCCCTGGTTCGTCATCCAATTCGTATTGAAATGATTCTGGGTCGTTGAAGTTCCTAGAAGAATGAGTCGAACATCGGGGCGCTGGCTCAAGAGTTCACTCTTCGAGGCCACAGATTCAATCCAGGTACCATCGGCTACTCGCCGTTGTAGATAGCGAGAAAGCCCCAGCTGGAGAGCGGCGAAGGTGAAGAGACTAAGTGCTGTAAAAAGGATGATTTTTCTCATGGCTAGAAATTGAAGTACAGGAATGGAGATTGCTGCGTGATGGTCATGGCAAAGAGCGAGAGACCAAAAAGAATCGCTCCGCGGAAAATAGACAAACTCGGTTTCCCATCGTCCCATGTTAGCGCAACGACGAGCGCACAAATGATCACGACCAGGGAGCTTAGAGTTGCAAAACTTTCACCGGATGCAGGCACCATCAAGGGATCGAAGTTGATGCGGTCGAAGAATGAGGCGAGAGCGTCGCCCACCCCCGGTCCCTTTCCGCCCAGCATCGCCGTCAGCATGTTCAAGGCCGATGTGAGGTCGGGGGCACGAAAAAAAACCCAGGCACCGTTGACGAAAATAAAAGTCAGACTCCACGACAAGAGCGGTGGCAGGCGCAATCTCTGGCGACGCCATTCTTGGTGGAGAACGAGTGCGGTCCCGTGGAGTCCACCGAACACAAGGAAGGTCCAACCCGAGCCGTGCCACATGCCGATGAGGATGAAAACAATCATGTGGGGGATGTAGTGAAAAAAGCGCGAGGATTTTGAGCGCAGCAGGGGCAGTGCCAAAGGGTAGTAGAGGTAGTCTTGAAACCACCGGGTCAGCGTCATGTGCCACCCGGCCCAGAATTCCTGAATCGTGCGGGCGCGATAGGGATTCTTGAAGTTGAGTGGAATCTGAACATTGAAAAACAACGAGAGCCCCAGCGCCATCTCCGAGTACCCGCAGAAATCGAAGTAGAGTTGGAAAGAATAGGAGATGGAAGCGAGCCAAGCATCGAGCCAGCCGAGTTGCTCAATGTTTTGAAAGCCGATGTTTGCGAAGGCGGCCAGTTGGTCAGCGATGACGACTTTCTTGAATAATCCGAGCGCAAAGAGGTTGAGTCCCTTCACGAAATGGGGCGGGTGCCATTTTCTCGTTTCCTTCGTCAGAAGCTGCGGCATGAATTCATGATGATGCAGAATCGGGCCGGCAATGAGCTGAGGAAAGAATGTGACGAAGAGTCCGTAATCGATGAATGAATACGGTGCGGTCTTCAGTCGCCTGCAGTCCGCCAGAAAGGAGATCTGCTGAAAAGTGTAGAAGCTAATGGCGAGAGGGAGGACGACCTGCGAGACAGCGACTGATGAAAACGATGAATACTTATAGTAGACGAGCAGCGCGAGATTGAACACAGCGCCGCTGATGAAAAACGCCTGGGAATACCTGCCCTGGCGTGTGATCAGGCGACCAAAAACATAATTCGTAGTGATGGAAAAAGCGATGAGGGGAAGGAAACGGATCTCCCAGTAGGCGTAAAAAAAAAGTGAGGCGAGGAAGAGCCAAGGAGTCACGAGACGATGGAGCCCGCGGCTAACCAGCAGATAGTACCCACCGACCACCAGTGGCAGAAAAAGGAAGATGAATTCGAGAGAATTGAACAACATAAGTTTGTCTTAGTTTCTCCGTTGAGTGACAACCTGACGAGACCTAACTTAAGCTCAAGAAAGCTTATGAAACGTTTCGCAATATTTATCCCCGCCTTTAATGTGGAGACGACCATTGTCTCAGTGCTCCAGCGTCTCCCGCAGGACATGGTTGATTCCGCTGCCGAGATATTCGTAGTTGATAACCACAGCACCGACGAAACTGTGACCCGTGTTTTGCGCTACAAGGAAAGCCAGGATCTTCAGAAGCTTAATGTCATCCGCAATCCTCGCAACTGCGGATACGGTGGGAGTCAGAAGGTCGCCTACCGCCATGCCTTGAATCAGGGATACGATGTCGTAGCGATGGTCCACGGAGATGGTCAGTACGCCCCGGAAGTACTTCCAGTCTTAGTCGCTCCAGTCCTTGCAGGTGAAGCCGATATGCTCTTTGGTTCCCGCATGACCGGCGATCCCTTGGCGGGAGGCATGCCACGATACCGCTACGTTTGTAACAAGGGATTGACTTGGATCCAAAACTTTATTCTCGGTACATCTCTCAGCGAGTTCCATTCCGGCTACCGCGTTTACAGCGGTGAAGCGTTGAAAAAAATCGCGTTCGAGGCATGTGCTGATAACTATGACTTTGATGCCGATATTATCATCATGCTTGTGCGAGCGCGGCAGCGCATCGCTGAAAGAACCATCCCTACCCACTATGGCCCGGAGTCCAAGAGTGTGAGTTTTTTCCATTGCATCGTTTATGGCTTAAACATCTTGCGCGGACTTCTAAAGTTCTTACTCGTTAAATGGGGAGTCTTAGCAGATAAAGAACGACCCGATAGTCACCGACGCTGAAATCCTTCGCTTCGTAGGTGCCTCGCAGCAGCCATCGTTCGACATCGCTCTGAGGGATTTGTTCGGGAAAGTTCGTCCAGAGAATGGCTTTGGGAAGCGGGTCTGATGCCGTGAGTGTGTAGCGAAGATCCCAGGCCTCAACGGGCCCATAGCCTAAGTGACTCGAGAGAAGCATTTCCATGAATGGCCAGGACGTGATGACGAGATCTCCCGGGTTGAGATGGCCCTTGATTTCACGCATCACTTCTTGGTGCTTGCTCCTTATGAGATGGCTTGCTTTTCCGTCCTGCGGTCCCGAGTTGTGGCCCAAGAAATTTGTTAAGCGT